>JANNRD010000439.1:0-4337 GCA_031401095.1 Acidobacteriota bacterium | reverse complement strand
CGACGCCAAGACCGGCAAAGCGATTCCGACTTTTGGTGAAGCCGGTCGGGTGAATCTGACGAAGGCGATCCCGCTGGCCGTCAATTCGCGGAACTACGCGGTAACCTCGCCTCCGGTGATCTGCCGTGACATCGTTGTCGTCGGCTCCTCAATCTCTGATGGCCCGACATCGAAGGAAGCGCCGCGGGGCGATATTCAGGCATTTGACGTCAGGACGGGCAAACCCGCGTGGATATTTCACACTGTTCCTCAGGCTGGTGAGTTCGGCAATGAGACCTGGGAGAACGAGTCGTGGAAGTACACGGGCAATACCAATGTCTGGACGCTCATGAGCGCCGACGAGGAGCTCGGCTACTTCTATCTCCCGACCGGTACTCCAACCAACGACTGGTATGGAGGTCATCGCCTCGGAAACGACCTGTTTGCTGAGAGCCTGATCTGTATCGAAGCGAAGACCGGAAAGCGAGTCTGGCACTTCCAGTCGGTGCATCACGGGCTTTGGGATTATGACTTCCCGGCTGCGCCAATTCTCTGCGACATCAACGTCGGCGGCAGGCGGATCAAGGCGGTCGCACAATTGACGAAGTCCGGTTTCTGTTGGGTTTTCGATCGAGTCACAGGCAAGCCCGTCTGGCCCATCGAAGAGCGCCCGGTCGCACAATCAACGGTGCCCGGCGAACGCACTTCGCCGACCCAGCCCTTTCCGACCAAACCAGCACCTTACGAATTGCAGGGATCGACCGAGGAGAACCTCATCAATTTCACACCTGAATTGAGAGCAGAAGCTCGAAAGATCCTGGATCAGTATGACCACGGCCCCCTGTTCACACCACCGACCGAGAGGGGGACCGTCAATCTCCCCGGGTGGGGAGGCGGCGCCAACTGGTGGGGTGGCTCCTTCGATCCAGAGACTGGGACTCTTTATATACCGTCAATCTCGGCACCGATCGTCGTCAAGCTTGTTAAACCCGACCCGGCCCGATCCAACTTCAATTATGTGCGTGGTGGCGGCGGTCTGGGGAACCTCGAAGGACCCAGGGGGCTGCCCCTTTTCAAGCCTCCGTATGGTCGAATAACCGCGATCAACCTCAATACCGGTGAGCACAAATGGATGGTCCCCAATGGTGACGGGGCGCGCGCCAAAATCAATGAGATTGTCGGCGGAGGCATCGATGTCGGACCCGTCGGTGCAGGTGGCAGTGGACCGCTCGCTACCAGGACACTGCTCTTTGTTGGTCAAGGTGCAAGCGGCAGGGGAGGCGCGGGGCGAGACGGGCTTAATGTCCTGCGCGCCTTCGACAAAGCGACGGGAAAGGTGGTTGCAGAGGTAGCTCTGCCGGGCATTCCCAATGGAACGCCGATGACCTATCTCGCAGGTGGCAAGCAGATGATCGTCCTGGCGACGTCCGATGGACGTCTCGTCGCGCTGGGTTTGTAGTGAAGGACTCTGAACCGTAGCTCTTGCCGACCAACGACAACAGTTCAGAGTACAGGCTTTAGCCTGCTTCTTGTGATTCCTGCCGGATTGCGATGTGCCTGATTGATGTTTTGAGAGGTCTTATGAGACGGCGGTTATTTTTGCTACTCAGTCTTCTGGTTTTGTTTTGCGTTCCGGCCCTGGCGCAGCTACCCGCCGACGCAGTCGAGTTGGGCAAGGTGAAGATTCCAGAGGTGCAGAAATCGATCGATCTTTGCCCCGTCTATCTGGAACCGTCGGGTGCAGGAGTTCCATCCTGGGAGTACAAGGGAGTGACCTATCGCGGCAGCCGACCCGACGCTCAGGAGAAGTTCTTAAAGGACCCCGACAAATTCGCAAAATCGGCTGAGAAGCAGAGATTCATCAACAATTTCATACTCTCCATGAGCACAATCTGGTGTCCTGTCAGCGATCAAGTGACGCCCGGCGGGATGAAACAGTGGAAGACCCTTAATCTCACCTTCGAAAGTTGCTGCGCCTTCTGTGATGAGAATGCGAAGGATGTAGACTTCGAAAACGGTCTCGCCAAGCTCAAGCAGCGCGCCGCAGAGAGCTACGCCCTGATCGGCGCAAAATACACGGAAGGCGCCTCGAGCCCGGTCGAGGGAGCGATCAAGAAGCCGTAAGGGTCGCAGATATTGACGCCCCCGCAGCCTGCCAACCCATCTGTCCAGATGATCAAACGCCTCAAGCTATTGGCCGCCCTACTCATCGGAATTCTCTTCCTCTCGACGGAGGCGCGGACCAATGTGCAGTCGAGTCAGGACCCCGCTGCCTGGGGTAGCAATCATGCAGGAAAGCCCGTCCCCGAGTTTGTTCATGGCGACGAATGTCTCTTCTGCCATCGCAACAATATCGGATCCACGTGGCAGAAGAATGCCCACGCATTGACTGTCCGTCAACTCGAGGATGCGCCAGAGTTGGCGCCGTTGACAAAGGGACATCCTGCAATCGCCAAACTGGGATCTGAGATCGAGTACTTCCTCGGCAGTCGCCATCGAGTGCGTTTTCTCAAAAAAGATGGATATGGGAAGTTTGCCCTTCTCCAGACGCAGGTTGTTCTCGCCGAGGGGAAGGCTGGCGAATGGCTGGCGACTGATAAACCGGCATGGCAAAAGCAAAAGTTTGGGGATCGGTGCGCCGGGTGCCACACAACCGGAATCGAAGCCAAAGACAAGACCTTCTCAGCGTTTGGTCTTGACTGCTATACGTGCCATGGAGTCGTCGACCTCAACCACTCAAACGATACGTCACTGGTTTTGCTGGCAAAGAAGGCTAAAACCGATGCAAGAGTAGTGACGTCGCTCTGTGCGCAATGCCATTTGCGTGGCGGCGAATCCCGTTCGACGGGTCTTCCCTACCCGAACAACTTCGTTCCCGGTGACAATCTCTTTCAAGACTTCAAGGTAGACTTCTCGTCGGCTGATGACTCAAGTCTCAACGCTGGTGACCGGCATATCTTTCGGAATGTGCGTGACGTCGTACTGCTCGGGAAGAGCGAGGTAACGTGCCTTTCCTGCCATCAGGTGCACGCGAACACAAGCCAACGCCATCGGAGAGCGCTGCGGGCGCCAATCTGCTTTGACTGCCACAACGAGGAAGGGCCTTTCAAGAATACAAAGGCCTATACCGTGCGCAGCCCACTCTGCGAGTATTGAAAAAAAGGAAGAGAGACGCCTGAGTTGCAAGGTCAGTCGACCGTGCTTCTCAAGCGTCTCTCTGCAGTTTTGGACTGCCGGGCAGAAACGCGCTAGACCGTCTTGCCAACGAGAATGGCGCGTACCCGATCACGATAGGCGACAGCCTCCTCGAGGACAGATCGGTACTCGGCCATTTCGACGTCGCGCTCACTGCAAAGGAGCATGAGTTCGCCATCGTCGCGGAAGTTATCGTCCCATTCGCGGACTTCTTCGTCAGTCCAGTCGGGAGAATATTGACGCATTTTCTCGTCGGGCATCCGATCGAAATACGCCCTCAGATTTACGCTCGTCTCATCGCCAGACTCGTCGCGCGGCTCCTGCTCAAAATTCCAGATCGGTTGTTCCATCGCTTATCCGTTGAATGTGAGTTACTTTTTGGTGAAGGTCAGCTTGTTCTCACGCGGTCCTTGCGGGGACTCCGTGGTTCGATGAATCTTCAAGGTCTTGCCCCCGTCAGCCAGTTCCCAGTGATCAGTGATCGTTATCGTAAAGTCATTACCCTGAAAACTGACATTCCTGACGTCGCTCAATTCAAGAATGCTGCCGTCGCTCATCCACTTAGCCTTGCGGGTCGCCTTGCCGGGCATTCGTCCCGCAACATCCGCTTTGGTTTCAGTTCCGTCCAGCTTGAAGGTAGCTGATTGCGGTGGTCGCTCCTGGCCATCAACCACAACTTTGGCCTCGTATGAGAGCTGCTTGTCGTCCTGCGTCACCACCCAGGTCTGGTCGGCTGTGGCCATTGGCCCTTGCAAACCCTCACTCTTGGCTTTGTCGAGGACCCAGGTGCCAGCGAAGTTGGCCGGCGCGGCACTGGCAAGTCCAAGACCCAGGGCGAAAACGCCCACCACCGTAACCGCCAGAATTATCTTCTTCATTACTTGTGTTCTCCTTGATCGAAAGTGTCTGCGGCAGAGGGAGCCTCTGCCCGTATTAGGACGCCAACCCACGCGGGGTCGTTACAAGAAAGACTCAACCGCGAAGCCTCCTGGCCTCTACCCATTTCTTCTCTGTGTTGTCTCTGCGGCTCTGCGTCTCTCTGTGGTTCTTGTCTCCGTCAGTGCCTGCCGAGAATGGGCCAGACCGCTTCAACCCGGTCTTCGCGCAGACAATAGATGCGGTCGTAAAGATTGACGGTTGGGTCGCAATGCGGCGGAAAGAAC
>JANNRD010000438.1:0-4046 GCA_031401095.1 Acidobacteriota bacterium | reverse complement strand
TCCCGCCCAGCCGGCCCGCCAGCGCTTGCGCCTGACGCTGCCCGAGCGGGCTCAGCGGCGTGTCGGCAGGTTGCAATACGCGAGCGGCGTTGAGCGCGGTTTCACCGTGGCGAATGAGCAGAATCGTCATCGAGGGGGCGGGCGCAGAGCGGTGGTTGACTTCGCCGGATTGTCGGTCACGTCGCGCGTCGCGACCGCCGCGCATAGACTGGAGGCCCGATCCGAGCGTCCCGAAAACCCCTGTCCGAACCGGTTTCCACCATGCCCCAGTTGCCCACCTTCGACGACGTTGCCGCCGCCTCGCTGCGGCTGGCCGGCCACGCCCACCGCACGCCGGTGCTGCGCTCGCGCACCGCCGACGCGATGCTCGACGCTGAAGTTTTTTTCAAGTGCGAGAACCTGCAGCGCGCGGGTTCGTTCAAGTTTCGCGGAGCCTATTACAAAGTGGCTTCGCTGCCGGATGACGCTCGACGTTTTGGTGTGCTCGCCTATTCGTCGGGAAACCACGCTCAGGCAGTCGCCCTCACCGCCCGACTCTTCGACATCCCCGCAACAATCGTCATGCCGGAGGACGCGCCTCGTGCCAAGGTCGCAGCGACGCGTGCTTATGGCGCGGAGATCATCTTCTATGATCGGTATCGTGAGAGCCGCGAGGAGACTGGCCTACGCATTTGTCGCGAACGAGGGATGACATTAGTCCCACCCTTCGATGACGAGCTGGTGATAGCGGGTCAGGGAACTGCGGCACTCGAGCTGCTTGAAGAGGTTCCGAAGCTGGATTTTCTGCTGACACCCTGCAGCGGAAACGGGCTTCTCGCGGGTTCGGCGATCGTCGCGCGGCATCTTCGCCCGGAGATTCGCGTTTTTGGAGTCGAGCCGGAGGCGGGTAACGACACGTGGCTCTCACTGCGAAAAGGCGAGCGCGTGGAAATCCCGATACCTCGCACGATCGCTGACGGCCTCCAAACAGCTTCACCCGGGCGATTGACCTTCCCGATAGTTCAGGAACTGGTCGCAGACGTGCTTCTGGTCAGTGACAGCGAGCTGGTCGAGACGCTGAGCTTCATTCTCGAGCGCATGAAGATCCTGGTCGAACCGTCCGGGGTGGCAGCCGCGGCAGCCGTTCGACACCGCAGACAGGACTTCGGAGGCGGGCGCGTCGGAGTCGTCCTCTCAGGCGGCAACGTCGATCTCGAGAAACTGGCTCTCTATCTAAACCCCGCATCCACAGTAGTATAGAACCAGGGCAAGCGATCAAGCTTTGACTCTCTCGATGGCCCCACGTAGAATTGCGGCTCTTTGACCCTAACCGAGAAAAGACTTCAGCATATGTCATGGTTCAACCGCAAAGACGAGAAGATCGTTGAGGTGACGCCCCCGGAGGAACGAACCGTGAAGACCGAGGGCATCTTTACCAAGTGTGCGAATGAGGAATGCGGGGCGGCAATCTATCGCAAGGACCTCCGCGCGAATCTCAACGTTTGCCCCCAGTGTGCATATCACTTTCGACTGAGCGCTCGCGAGCGACTGGGCATGCTCTTTGACAAGGGAGAGTATCGGGAGCGCGATGCGCAGATTGCCCCATCCGATCCGCTCGATTTTGTCGATCGATCTTCCTATCTTGACCGCCTCAAGAAGAATCAGAAGGCAACCGGACTCCTCGATGCGATTATCGTCGCTGAAGGCAAACTGCTCGGGCGCGAGGTTGTCATCTGCGCGATGGAATTTGGTTTTATCGGTGGCAGTATGGGCTCGGTGGTCGGTGAGAAGATCACCCGCGCGATCGAGTATTGCATCGCGGAGCGATTGTCACTGATCATAGTCTCCTGCTCTGGGGGTGCGCGCATGCAGGAGGGCGTTCTCTCCCTCATGCAGATGGCGAAGATCTCCGCCGCGCTAGCCCGGCTCGACGAAGCCCGCCTTCCATACATCTCACTCATGACCGATCCGACGACAGGCGGCGTGACCGCCAGCTTCGCCATGCTCGGCGACCTCAACCTTGCCGAACCCGGCGCGATCATTGGGTTCGCGGGCGCTCGAGTGATCGAGCAGACTATTCGCCAGAAGCTGCCCAAGGGGTTTCAGCGTTCAGATTTCCTGCTCGAGCACGGCATGCTTGATGCTGTCGTTGACCGCCGTCAACTTCGCGATTTTCTCGGCGCGGTGCTGCGTTTCACAGGACCGGACTCCTGAGAGCATTCTCTTGGCACCCACCGACCGATTTCGAAAGGAACTCCCGTGCTTCTCAGTATCCAGCGAATGTCAGAGACAAGCCGGGCTCTCGTCACCCTCGTCCTGACCGTCGCCTTGTTCTCTCTCGCGTGCATGGATGAGGGGGCATCGTCGCGCCAGGTTGCTGTAGCATCTCCATCGACGGCAGGTACCGTCGAGCCGAAATCTACCCCATTCGACGGAGAGAAGGCGCTGGCACATGTCAAAGCCCAGGTCGAGTTCGGTGCGCGGCCAGCCGGGTCAGCAGCAATTGAGAAGACGAGAGAGTACCTCCTGCGAGAGCTGAGGAGCTATGGGCTCAAAGTGACTGTCGACGAGTTCACGCCGATTACTCCCCAGGGGAGGGTCCGCATGAAGAATCTGATAGCGGAGATTCCAGGGACATCATCGGACCTCATCATTATCTCGAGTCACTACGATACCAAATCATTTAAGGAATTTCGGTTCGTCGGCGCGAACGATGGCGGGTCGAGCACCGGCGCGCTGCTCGAAATCGCGCGCATTCTCTCGGGCCAGGGGCAGCGTCGTTGGACATATCAGTTTGTATTTTTCGATGGCGAAGAGGCTTTTTGCCAGGAATGGAGCGAATGCCTCGATGGGAAAGACAATACTTACGGGAGCCGTCACTACGTCGAAAGGCTCCAGGCTGAGAAGCGAGTCGACCGAGTAAAGGCGATGATCCTCCTTGACATGATTGGTGACAAGGATCTGACCATACCACGCGAGCAGACATCCTCGGGCTGGCTGGTCGATATTATCTGGGGCACCGCGGCGGAGCTTGGCTATATGAAGGAGTTCCCAAGCCGCCCCTTCTCAATTGGCGATGATGATCACCTCCCCTTCCTGAGAGCCGGCATCCCCGCCGTCGACATCATCGATTTCGAGTACGGGCAAGGGCATGAAGACAATCGCTATTGGCATTCAGCGGAGGACACTCTCGATAAGATCAGTGCCCGTAGTCTGAAGGTCGTGGGCGACACCCTTCTCTCGAGCTTGCCGAAGATTGAAGCCCGAATCCACTAGGTTGGAGATGTGACAGTGGCCCCCTGACCCCGATATCGGGGAACCCGCCCAGCGAGAGTTTCCACTGCGGCCGCAGCGATTGAGATCCATAGTAGAATGTTCCTGCTTAATGGTCTCAGTTGACGTTTTCTGGTGAGCGGCCACAGCCTGCCCCGTCTCGGATCCTGAGTGCCAGTGAGCGAAAGGTGGGGGGATGAACAAATGGGAATACCGAACGGTTGATTGGGGTGAAATCCGCAAAATCGGTTCGCGCGTCACGGGCGCCAACTTTATCGACGCCAACGTCGACGCGGGTCTCAATTCCCTGGGCAAGGATGTATGGGAATTGGTTAGCGTCTATGTCGACGGCTATGCGGTACACCGCAGCAGCAAAGGCGAGGAGTTACTTTCAAGCAGTCGCTACGTCAAGTACACATTCAAACGTAGCCTAAACGAGTAAGGAATGAGCAATCTTCATGGCTGAACTGCAGCTCGAACGAACAGAAGAGGCGCTGGCAAGGGCACTTGATGGGCGGGAGGCCGTGACGGTCATCTGCTATACCCCGTTCGGGATAGTTCGCGGCATCCTACGGCGCGCAAGCCCGGGAACCGGGTCCGAATCGGCGTTCATTGAAGGGCGATCCGACCCCGTCATCGGGCTTCACGATGCGGTTGTCGAGCACTACTCAAGTCACCTGCCGACGGGTCTCTACAAGGTCTTCTATCTCAGTCTCAAGCAGGTTTCTGGATACGTTCTGGTCGAGAACTGACCATCGGCAAGCCTCAGTGCTGAACCGACGGTGTTGCTCATG
>JANNRD010000437.1:0-4170 GCA_031401095.1 Acidobacteriota bacterium | reverse complement strand
GGGCTCGGCTCTGGTCAGGCCAGTCAGGTGACGGTAACCCTTCTCGGCGTACCGGGTCGAGTGGACTATGGTGGTCCGCAGGGGTCTTTCATTGGGCTCGACCAGATCAATGTCCGCATCCCCTGGGAGCTCGGCGGTCTGGGAGTGGTGAGGGTAGTGATCACTGTCACGATCGGCAGCGACGTTCGGACGAGCAACCCAGTGACACTCAACGTGGGGGGATCGGTCCCGCCGATCCTCGCCTTTCCGATCCTCCCTGGAGCGGTTGTCGACGGTCAGTTGACGTATGACGACCAGATTCAGACGTCGGGAGATCTTGTCTACTTCTTCGATGCCTACATCTTTACGACGACTGCGGCGAATGTCTCCATTTCATTCGATCTGCGTTCTCCCAGAACAGGGTCAAATGAGACGCCCTTCGACGCTCTCTTGCTGCTCTATGAACTGAAGGATAACCAACTCAATCGTGTCGCCGTCAACGATCAGACCGGTGGCCTCGGTGACGGTGACTTCGACGTCAATAACAACGCACTCCTGCTGACCGTTCTTGCACAGCCCGGGACGTATGTCCTTCTCGCGACGACGTTCGATGGCACACCCCTGGCAGTCGGCAGCTATACACTCGAGTTCAAATCGAATGTCATCCAGCAGCTCACTTATGGCCAGTCGATAGGAGGCAATATCGCGACCGGTGACGTCCAGACATCATTGGCTGTTTTTCTCGACGCCTATTGGTTTAATGCAGCGCAGGGTGATCGCATCGAAGTGACCATGCGCTCAACCGCCTTTGATGCCTTCCTCTTCCTGTACAAGAACTACACTGATCCCGAGATCAAGTTTGACGATAACAGCTTCGGGCCTGCGCCGAACCTCGATGCGAAGTTGACCTTTACGATCACGGAGTCAGGGAAACATCTGATTTTCGCGACTCCGTTCGCGATCAACGTCACCGGAGCCTATACACTGACGCTCAACAAAGTCTCCTCGTTTGCCCCAACGGAGGCCGCCGCTGGCGCCGACCAGTTGCCTTACGTTCCTGAAAGAGTTGTCCGGGCGCCTGAAGATCCGCGAGGCATCTCCTCACCGTATCTTCGTCAGGGTTCTATCTTTGACCGTGCTGCCCAACGCAGATTTGTCGTCAGATAGCACGTTCTGCGGAGCTTTCGTCCTTGAAGGGCAGTCACGACGAAGGCAGTGATTGCGCCTCGCCGGTTCGTTTCTCTTTTATGGTTGCCTGCGTTATGCTGGGGCCCAATTGCGACCCGCGCCAGGATCTCGAGACCCGGTGGGTTGTCCTGCGTTGCTTTGAAGACACCGGCTCGTGCGGAGTCAACATCAGAAGGAGTAATACTATGTTTCGTGCAAGCAATCGGAAGTGGAGGAAGGCCATGCTCGCGCTTTTCATGAGCCTGATTGCCATGGCTTGGCTCGCCCCGGCGCCGCCGGCTGGAGCGGCCGACCACGGGGATGGCCCGCTGGCCTCCGTTGACCGCGCGGCTGACATCAACGATGCTTTCGCCTATCTGGACCCAAACGACAATTCAAAGGTCATCTTTGCGATGACCGCTCACGGGTTCATCGTCCCCGCTGAAGCAAGCAACTTCGGTATCTTCGATCACAATCTGCGGTACAGATTTGAAGTCGAAGCGACTGGAGACCCGTTACCCGAGTACTTCATCGATGTCACCTTCTCGCCTAAGATGACCTCCGGTGCGACCCCACAGGTCGCAACGATCGCGTCAAATTTTTTTACCAACTTTACCGCACCAGCGACGGTTGCGACTCTCAACCCGACACCGCCCGATCCAGTCATAACCACGGACGCGGCGTGTGGGATTTCGTTCTTTGCTGGTCTTGTCGATGACCCATTCTTCTTTGACATACCCGGCTTCAACCGCTTTGTCGCCTCCGTCGTCGCCGGGTCACCCAATGCTGCAGCGCTGCAGCGCGGTCGCGACAGCTTTGCCGGATACAACACGCTGTCGATTGCATTTAGTGTTCCAGCTTCCCGCATCCGCCAACTGTTGACGGGGTCTGCCAATAACTCGGTCGGCTTCAGTGTCCGTACATCGCGCCTCATCTCTCCGGCCACGAGGGCCCCCGGACGGTTTCCGACGTCTCCGCGCTATGCCGATGTCGATCGCGCTGGTATTTCGGCAGTCAACGTGGCGCTCATTCCCTTTGCCCGCAAGAACGAATACAACCTCGCCAACGGCGAGGCCGATGCCCGCGGGGACTTTATCAACAGCATCGGCGCGACGCTGACGGCCCTCGGGACGAACGCGACGAATATCGGGATTCTTGCCAGCGTCGCCATTTCCCGTGGCGATATTATTCGACTTGACCTGAACGCCCCCAACTCGGGTCCTGGCGGCGGCAACAATGTGGGTGGAGGATTCCCCAATGGCAGGCGCCTTGGCGACGACACCATCGATACCATTCTCTTTTTTGTCGCCAATCAGAATCCCCTGGGCGACAACGTCAATGCGAACGATGTGCCTCTGCGCAATGCGTTCCCGTTCTTCGGCGCCCCACAACAGCCCCGTGACCAGGGCGTCGACGACAACACTCGCAACTAGAAGCCACTCGCTCATGTTCGCCCGGGTAACCTGCAATGGTTACCCGGATTCCTACCTCCACTCCACAAGATGAAATTCTCACGAGTGTTGAGCTCTGTGACAATATTCGCATCATTGCTCTGCGAGGGGTGTGGTTCATGGTCGTCCCCGCCGCAGCCCCGCAAGGCCTCAGTCACGCCACCTGCGGCTGCCGTACCTTCAGAGTCAGCCGCAAGCGACGGCGCGATCCGCTTTCTTGAGGCTCGGGTCAAGAACGATCCTGACGACTTCATTGCGCACAACAAACTGGCTGGCTATTACCTTCAGCGGCTGCGTGAGACCGGCAACCTCGAATACTTAAAACTGACCCGCCAAACCGTCGAAGCATCGCTCCGTGCAATGCCCGCCGAGCAGAATGCCGAAGGGCTTGCCATCCTGGCCCAGGTGGACTTCGCGTCCCACGACTTCAGTAGCGCCCGTGACCTCGCGCGACGGCTCATCAAACTTGAGAGTCGTCGTGGATACCCGTTTCAGATATTGGGTGATGCTCTCCTTGAACTCGGCGATTACGATCAGGCGGCGGAGGCCTTTCGCGAAGCGGTCCGCCGCGGAGCCGGAGATGCAGGAATGGCCGCCCGCCTGGGGCGGGAGGCCTTTATCCGTGGTCGGTCCGCCGAAGCGCGGAGGCACTTTATTGACGCTATTACACTGGCTGAGCAGGGCGCACCGCCGTCGAGGGAGACCGTCGCCTGGTGCCGGTGCCAGTTGGGCGAGATGGAATTCAATCTGGGAAAGTATCAAGAGGCTGAGGCCGCCTACTCGGATGCGCTTGTGACATTCCCGGGCTATTATCGGGGGCTCTCCGGTCTCGGTCGGACGCGGGCGGCGCGGGGCGACGTCAAAGATGCGATTGCACAATATGAGAAGGCCGTCCGGATCGTGCCGGATCCCGCCACTATCGCCGCCCTCGGTGATCTGCTTGCTTTGGCTGGAAAGCACAGTGAGGCCGAAGCCCAGTTCGCATTGGTCGAAGGGATCGCCAGGCTCCGGACTGCAGCCGGCTCTCTCTACGATCGTCAGCTCGCAAACTTCTATGCCGATCACGATCTTCGCGCGGCGGATGCTTACGCGACCGCAAAACGCGAATTCAAGTTACGCCACGACATCTATGGGGCGGATACTCTTGCCTGGACAGCGTTCAAGGCCGGCCATTTCGAGGAGGCTCGCGAAGCGATCAGAAACGCCCTGCGATTCAACACAGAGGATGCCCGACTGCACTACCACGCCGGCATGATTGAGCGCGCTTCGGGTAATCTGGCCGCATCCCGTCAGCATCTTCGCACCGCACTCGGGATCAGCCCGCAATTCGATCCGCGACACGCTCCGCTAGCCAGAAAGGCGCTTTCAGAGTAGGCTGCTGGTTTGGCGTCTTCGGGAGTAAAAGTCGATGCAAATCAGATCACGACCCAGATCAGGACTTAGATCGGGAGTTGGATACTGGCTGATCCGGCTGATCGCGATCTCGGCGGTCTCTGCCATCGCCCTCATTGCGGCGGTTGCCCATCCGCTCGGCAATTTCACCATCAATCACTTTGTCCGCATAACGCCAAAC
>JANNRD010000436.1:0-6581 GCA_031401095.1 Acidobacteriota bacterium | reverse complement strand
CGACGCCAAGCTGGCTGATGACGAGGCGCGACGGCTGCTCTACAATCGTTACGCGAAGTGGGAGGTGGCGCCCGAGCAGATGCCGATTCTTTCGAGGATGAAGACTGAATTCAGCCGGGCGGCCTACTTCAAGCTCGAGCGTCAGCAGCAGCCGAGTGCCGCGCTTGCGTCAGCCCGGTTGATTTCGCAGCAGCAGCTCCTTGAGAGCGCAAGGCGTCTCTCAAGTGAAGGCAAGGACCTCGAGGCTTTGGGCGAACTGGATCGTCTGCTGCAGGCGAACGGATCGATCGCTGAGGCTCATCTGTTGAGGGCTCAGCTTTACCAACGCGGCAACCAGCTTGAAAAGGCGATCGCGTCATATACAGCGGCAATCAGCAGGAATCCGCGTCTTGTGGCGGCGCATGTCGCGCTCGGCCAGATTTTCTTCTCTCGCGGCGATCTTGCCCGTGCGATTGCTCACAGTAATCAGGCGATCGAGATTGATCCGCAGGACCGAGAGGCGGTTGCGCTCAGAAGGCAGATCGGAACCGGCCGTTGAGGGATGATCCGGTGGACGCGTCGTGTCCATTCAACTCGTGACGGAGTCATCGCATCTAAGGCGGGGTGCGCTGAGCATGAAGATCCTCGTCGGACAACCTTCGCGGATGAGCGGTCTGACCCGTGCGGCGGTGCTCTCAGTCGCCGTCCATGCGGTCGGCTCGCTTGTCTTCTGGTACTACCCGTTGATCGCGACGGTCATCGGGCTGAGCAAGATTCAGTTTGTTGAGGAATCGTACGACCGCACAATTCTGATCGACTTCTCCAGGCGGCTCAGCTACCCGCCTGGCTACGCCGGATTCCGTCCACCTGAAAAAGCCCTCTCGTTGGAAGACGTTGCACGGTTGGAGAAACGACGCCGAGCGCGCGAGGACGCTGGCCGCCGGGCGCGCGAACGGGCGGAGGCGAAGCAAAACCAACAAGCCGCTGATGAGGCCGCTCGACAGGCCAGGATCGAGACTGGACCGAACGCATCCGCACCAACTCTTGCCGCAAATCCAACCGCGCCGACTGTTCCTGCGGATGGTTACCCCGGCGGGTTTGGCAAGATCAACACGGCGCCGATCAAGGACCAGGTTCAGACCATCTACCGTGCATATAAGGCAGGGAAGATTATTCTGCCGGAGGGCAGGCTCAAGGTTGGCGTTACTGGGCGGATCATGGCCGACGGAACTTTGGCTGACTGCAAGATCATCCTGCCGTCGGGAGAGGCCGACATCGATCGGGCGGCGCTCGCGATCCTCGAGGCTGTGAGCGCAAGCCGTGCGCTCGGACCCTTGCACGAGATGACCTCTCTGACAATGATTCTCAACGTCGGCCAACAACACGCTGAACTGAGCGTTGTCGGGTTTACCGGCAGCGAAGAAGCGGCTGCCAACATCGTCAATCTGGCAAATGCTGCGCTGCTGTTTGCGAGATTCAAAAAGGCCGATGATCCCGGCGCGATGGTCATCATCAACAATCTAAAGGTAACCCGCCTGGGTCAGCGAGTTCAGGCCGTGATCGCAATGCCACGTCAAAAGGCTTCGGAGAGTCTCGCCCAGACAGTGGGCGACCCAAAGACCTGATCCAGGAGAGCAGGAGCGCGATCACTTTGGGATGGCGCCCGGGAAGGCATAAGCGAAGAGCATGACGATGACGCCAACGATCGCCGCGAGGGCGATGCTATGCCAGGCGACTGATCGCAAGATCTTCCCCTCATTGCCAACCTGATTGGTGGCTGCGGTGGCGACGACTATCGACTGCGCGTCGACCATCTTGCCCATGACCCCGCCGGCGCTGTTGGCCGAAGCCATGAGTACCGGACTCAACCCCAACTGCTCAGCCGTAATCCGCTGCAGACTTCCAAAAAGTGCGTTGGATGAAGTATCGCTCCCGGTGAGAGCCACTCCGAGCCAGCCGAGAAACGTACCGAAGAACGGAAAGAGCCAGCCTGTCCTGGTGAATGCCAGCCCGAGAACCGCATCCATTCCCGAATAGCGCGTCACGAATCCGAGGCCGAGCATCGAGACGATGGCAAGCACGGCAAAGCGCATGCGATAGATCGTCTTTCCGAAGAGACCGATGACGGCCGACGGCGACAGACCCAGCAGGAATGCCGAGACAAGTGCCGACAGGAAGACGGCGGTTCCCGTGGCCGTCAGCCAGTTGAAGTCATATCGCGCAGCCTCAGAGGTCGGCTTCTCGACGACGGGTCTCTCACGCAAGACGCGATTGTGCAGGAAGGGTACATCCCATCCAGGCGGACCTGAACGCGGACTGCCATCACGGAGCCTGACCGCAGCCGCTGGCGTCGTCCAGCGATTCATCGAGTTCTTGATCGGTGGTAGCCCCCAGATCAAGACAAAAAGCGTCAGGATCAGAAACGGCAGCCAGGCGCGAAGGATCGTTCTTCGACTGTGGCGCGTACCGTTGGCGGAGGCGCCAGCAACATCGTTCTTGAATCGATATATATTGCGCGGTTGCCAGAAGCGGAGAAATGTCAACATCGAGATCAGGCAGACGACTGCCGAGGCGATGTCGACGAGGTTGCTGTCCACGAAGTTCGACCAGAGAAACTGCGTCATTGCGAACGAAACTCCGCAGACGAGGATGGCCGGCAAGACCTCGAGCGTCTCACGCCAGGGCACCATGAAACGAACAAGCCAGATCGGAACGATGACGCTGGTAAAGGGAAGAATCCTTCCCGTCATTGCGCTCAGAGAAGCAAGTGGCAATCCCGTGACTGCGGCAAGTGTCTGAAGCGGAGTGCCGATCGAGCCCCATGCGACGGGCGCCGTATTGGCGATCAGGTTCAGAGTGGCAGCGTAAAAGGGATCGAATCCGAGGCCGATCATGAACGCCCCGGAGATGGCCACGGGTGCCCCAAAGCCCGCACAGCCCTCGATAAATGCGCCGAATGCGAAGGCGATCAGAACTGCCTGCAAACGCCGATCCTCCGAGATTGCTGCGACCGAGTCCTTCATGATCTCGAACTGGCCCGTGGCGACGGAGATATCGTAAAGAAAGACAGCCGCGATCACGATCCATGCAATCTTCAATCCAAACGCGACACCAAAAAAGAAACTTGCAAGCGATAGGCCAAACGGCATGGTAAAGACCATGCACGCAACCCCGATGGCGGTGACTGCGCCAACGAATGCAGCCTTGTGCGGAGCCGTCCCGCGCACTGCCAGCAGATAGAAAAGTAGCCCGACGGGCAGCGACGCGGCGACAGTCGAGAGGGGCCAGAAGTGAAACGGATCGTATACCTGAGTCCAGTTCATTTTGCTGTTAATGAAATCCACATTGACGACGTTGAATCTAGAGGTTGTCTTCGCAGGATCGGGAAAACCGCGACAAGCTTAGCGGCATTCCGTTGATTGTCAACCTTGGAAGCGCCGGGCAACCTGCCGATTGAGCGTCTGGGCACGCATATGGAACAAGCACAAGGCCCAGAGACACCGAGAAGCACAGAGAAGAAGTTAGAAACGTGAAGAGCGTACAACCCCTCTTGTTGTTCTCTGTGCCCCTCTCAGTGTCTCTGAGAAGTTTGGTTGTTCCCATTGTTTAGCTTAGGTTCATTTGACGCCCCGAGCGATCTGTTAGAGCATCCTTCAGGAAGATCAGTCTCGAAGGAGCAACGATAACCATGACCGAGGAAGAAAAACGACTGAGAGTGTCTCGTGAACGCCGCGGCCATTGGAAGCGCTGGGGCCCCTATCTCAGTGAGCGGGCCTGGGGAACCGTTCGTGAAGACTACTCTGCTGACGGGTCCGCCTGGCAGTATTTCCCGCATGATCAAGCACGATCACGAGCCTATCGCTGGGGTGAAGATGGCATCGGAGGCATCTCAGATCGCCATCAACTCGTCTGCTTTGCACTCGCGCTCTGGAATGGCCGGGACCCGATCCTCAAAGAACGTCTTTTCGGGTTGACCGGTCCCGAAGGGAATCACGGCGAGGACGTCAAAGAGTACTACTTCTATCTGGATTCGACACCGACGCACTCCTACATGAAGTTCCTCTACAAGTACCCACAGGCTGCGTACCCTTACGCCGACCTCGTCGATGAGAATCGCCGGCGAGGACGGGGAGAGCCGGAGTACGAGTTGCTTGATACGGGCGTCTTTGACGAGGACCGCTATTTCGACGTCGTCATGGAATATGCGAAGGCCGACGTCGAGGACATCCTCATCAGGATTACGGCGACGAATCGCGGGCCGGAGTCCGCTGAGCTCGATCTGCTTCCCTCGATCTGGTTCAGGAACACCTGGTCCTGGGGGACTGATGAGCGCCGGCCACGTTTGCGTGTCGAGGACTTGTACCCGGGTTCGGTGGCCGTGCGTGTCCGCCATTTCGACAGACCCCCGACGTGGTTGGTCTGCGATGGCTCACCCGAACTGCTCTTTACCGAGAACGAGACGAACCTCCAGCGCCTTTTTGGCGTCCCGAATGAAGTCGACTTCGTCAAAGACGGGATCAACGACTATGTCGTCAATGGCGACTCTGATGCGGTCAATCCACGTCAATCGGGCACAAAGGCGGCCGCCCGTTATCGACTGCAGCTCGGCGCGGGCGAGAGTGCGACGATCAAGCTGCGTCTGACGATGGTTGAGCCCAGCGCCGAGATGCTCGGGCCCGGGTTTGATCAAACTTTCATATCGCGCATCCATGAAGCGGATGAGTTTTACGGGAAGCTGGCACAGCCGGGGGCGTCGGCAGACCTCCAGCGGGTTCAACGCCAGGCGTTCGCGGGAATGCTCTGGAGCAAGCAGTTTTATTATTATGATGTTGCTCGATGGGTGCGGGGCGACCCTGATTCACCGAAACCTCCCCTTGAGCGCCGTGAAGGACGCAATCATCAGTGGCAGCATCTTTACAATGAAGACATCATCTCGATGCCGGACAAATGGGAGTATCCGTGGTACGCGGCTTGGGATTTGGCGTTTCACTGCGTCCCGCTTGCCCTGGTTGACCCGCAGTTCGCGAAGGAGCAATTAGTCCTCTTGCTACGTGAGTGGTATATGCACCCGAACGGGCAATTACCGGCCTACGAATGGGCGCTTGGGGACGTCAATCCGCCGGTCCACGCCTGGGCGACGTGGCGTGTTTACAAGATTGAGCAAAAGCATTACTGCAAGGGGGATCGCCGCTTTCTCGAACGAGTCTTCCACAAGCTTCTTCTCAACTTCACCTGGTGGGTCAACCGCAAGGATGCGGAAGGTAACAATGTTTTTGAGGGGGGCTTTCTCGGGCTCGACAACATTGGGGTCTTCGACAGGAGCGCCGAGTTGCCGACCGGTGGCTCGATCGAGCAATCGGATGCGACGAGCTGGATGGGCATGTACTGCCTCAATATGATGGTCATCGCTCTCGAACTCGCAAAGGACAACCCGGCCTATGAAGATGTTGCGTCCAAGTTCCTCGAACACTTCGTCTATATCTCTCGGGCGATGAACAATATTGCCGGGAAGGGGATCGAGCTCTGGGACAAACGCGACGGATTCTACTATGACGTGCTTCACCTCCCCGATGGCAAAAGCTTTCCGATGCGGGTTCGCTCTCTTGTTGGGCTGATCCCGCTTTTTGCGGTCGAGAGTCTTGAATCCGAGGTTATCGACGCGCTGCCCGGCTTCAAGAGAAGAATGCAGTGGTTCATCGATAATCTGCCAGAGCTTGGCGAGTACATCGAGACGCTGACAACGCCGACCAATGTGCGGCGCTTCTTCTCGCTGGTCAATCGAGACAGACTGCGTCGCGTCCTGCGGTTTATGCTGGACGAGGCCGAGTTCCTTTCGCCCTACGGTGTCCGTTCAATCTCTCGGGTTCACAAAGCAGATCCCTATCGGCTCGACGTCAATGGGACGGAGCATCGCGTTGATTACGAACCGGGTGAGTCACAAACTAGTCTCTTTGGCGGAAACTCGAACTGGCGGGGCCCAATCTGGTTTCCCGTGAACTTTCTGATCATCGAGTCATTGCAGAAGTTTCATCACTTTCTTGGTGACGGCTTTAAGGTCGAGTGTCCGACCGGGTCCGGACAAATGATGAACCTCTGGGATGTCAGTCAGGAGTTGTCGCGGCGGTTGATTCAGATATTTCTCCGGGATGGGCGGGGGCTACGGCCGGTGTACGAAGATTCGTCGAAGTTCCAGAGCGACGAACACTGGCGCGACCTGGTGCTTTTTTACGAGTACTTTCACGGTGACAACGGCCTCGGTCTCGGCGCGAGTCACCAGACTGGATGGACGGGTCTGGTTGCAAAGCTGATCTCTCAAGTCGGGGGTCTCGAACGAACGACGGTGACGACGACGCTCGATTCCAGTGCAGTGCGCGAGGCACTCGAGACGATCAGGGGCCGCCGTCCTCCGGCTGTCTAGAGAGGCCAGACACGGGACCGATTGACGCACACGAGATGGGCGCTGCGGGTCGCAGGGCTTGCTTGAAACGAGGTGTCAACGCCTCTTACAATGTTCTTTATTCGGAAACAACTCTTTTGAAACACAACCGCTGCGAGAAGCGTATAGCGATTCGGTTGCAGTCCGCCCGCAAGCCGCCAAGCGG
>JANNRD010000435.1:0-7771 GCA_031401095.1 Acidobacteriota bacterium | reverse complement strand
CCACGATATCCTCCTCTGCATTGGAACCGGAAAGACCATCAAGGATCCAAACCGCCTCAGATACGGCTCTCCAAAGTACTACTTTCGTAGTGCCAGCGAGATGTGGGAGCTGTTTGGGGAACAGCCTGAGCTTCTGCTGAGATCGCTTGAAATTGCCGAAAAGTGCAACCTCGAGTTTCCCAAGGCGATCGATCAACTTCCCGTCTATCCGATCCCGGAAGGGCACACCCTGGCCAGCTATTTCGAAAGCGTCTCCCGCGAAGGGTTTGCCGAGCGCTGCCGCGAAGTTTTCGGACCACGGGCTGCTTCGGGATCGCTCAAGCACCCGCTCAGCGTTTACGAAGAGAGGCTTGCTCTTGAATTAGAGACGATCAAACGGATGGGCTACGCGGGCTATTTCCTCATCGTCTGGGACTTTATCAGATACGCGCGGACGCAGGGGATACCGGTTGGCCCGGGCCGGGGCTCGGCAGCAGGCAGTCTGGTCGCCTACTCGCTCAAGATAACTGATGTCGATCCAATCCAATATGAGCTTTTGTTCGAGCGGTTTCTCAACCCCGAGCGGGTCAACATGCCGGACATTGACGTTGATTTTTGCGTGAGAGGTCGAGGGGCCGTTATTGACTACGTGAGCGACCTTTATGGCCGCGAGAATGTCTCACAGATCATCACCTTTGGGACGATGGCGTCACGCGCGGTAATCAAGGACGTCGGCCGCGCCATGGAAATTCCTCTGGCTGAGGTGGAGAAGGTCGCGAAGATGATTCCGCCTCCCATCCGAGGACGAAATGTCTCCATCGATGACGCGATCAAACAGAACCCAGACTTCAAGGCTTACATTGATTCTCGTGAGCAAGTTGCTGAGCTGATAGAGATTGCTCGTCGGCTTGAGGGCTGTGCGAGGCATACGTCAGTACACGCCGCTGGGGTGGTCATCTCGCCGTTGCCGATATCGGATCTGGTCCCGGTCTGTCTTGGTCAGAACAAGGAAGTGACGACGCAGTTTGTCATGTCGGATCTCGAGAAGACCGGCCTGCTCAAGATGGACTTCCTCGCACTGACGACTCTGACCATCATTGAAGACTGCCAGCGGTCGATTGAGAGCGAATGTGGAGCCAGAGTAGATCTTTCGCAAATACCTCTTGATGATAAGAAGGCATTGCGGCTTTTTGCCGACGGACATTTGAATGCCGTTTTTCAGTTCGAGAGTTCCGGCATGGTTGAGATCTGCCGCAAGCTTCGGCCCGAAAGTCTGGAGGACCTCTCTGCCCTCAATGCTCTCTATCGGCCGGGACCGATCGACGGCGGAATGATCGACGATTACATTGATCGGCGGCATGGACGAAAGAAGGTCGAGTACCTCGTGCCTGAGATGAAGGACATTCTCGAGAACACGTACGGAATTCTCGTCTATCAGGAGCAGATCATGCTGCTTGCCCAGGAGCTGGCCGGCTACTCGCTTGGCGAGGCCGACCTCATGCGCCGCGCGATGGGGAAGAAGAAGAAGGAGGAGATGGCCCAGCAAAAGGAGAAGTTTATCAGCGGTGCGCGCCAGCGAGGAATGACCGCTGCCAAGGCTGATAACATCTTTGAGCTGATGGCCAACTTTGCCGATTACGGCTTCAACAGATCGCATTCATTTGCGTATGCCTTTATCGCCTATCAGACGGCGTTTCTGAAAGCGCACTATGCCGCACATTTTTTCGCTGCAGTCCTTTCAAATGAACGAGATAACACGGCAAAGTTGTCGCGATACATTAATGAAATGAAAGTCTTCGGCCTTCACCTTCTGCCACCCGATGTAAACTCTAGTAATGAAGGTTTTACACCGGTTGGAAAGGCTATTCGATTTGGGCTTGCCGCGATCAAGGGGATTGGTCTGTCAACGGTCAGCGCGATCATGACAGCGCGGAGTGAAGGCGGGTTGTTCAAGTCGATCTTTGATTTGGCGGAGCGGGTTGACCAGAGGGTCCTCAACCGCCGTGCGTTGGAGTCGCTGGTCAAGGCCGGGGCTTGCGATACGATCAATCCCGACCGCGCGCGGGTTCTGCTCGCGGTTGAGAAGGCGATGGAGAATGCAGCAAGGGTACAGCGGGACAAGCTGTCAGGCCAAACCGGGCTGTTTCTTGATCACATCGCGGCGGAGTCAGAGCCCGAACTACCTCAGACGGCCCCGTGGAGTCGGCGGGAGGTGCTTGGGTTTGAGAAGGAGACTCTCGGCTTGTACGTCAGCGGGCACCCGCTGGAGAGTTATGTCCCATTGCTCGCAGGTGTCATTAATGCGGACTGCGCCAGTCTGGTGGAACGGCAGACTGGCGATCAGGTGACGATCGGTGGCATCATCACCGAGCTCACTTCCCGTTTGACAAAAAAGGGGGACCGCTTTGCGCTCTTTCGCCTGGAGGATCAATTCGGATCGGTGAAGGTGATTTGCTGGCCAGAGCAGTTCCTCAGGTACAAGGATGAACTGGTCGTGGATCGGGCCATCGTCCTCAAGGGGAGGATTGAGCTTGGCGACGATGGCACGGCCTCGGTCGTGGCAAGTGACATGCAAGCCCTTGAGAATGCTCGCTTAAGCGCGGCCAGTTCGGTCTGCATCAAGTGTCGCGAGGAGGATTTGGGTCCCCGGGAGATGGAAGCGCTCGCCGCACTCTGTGAGGGTCATAGTGGAGATATACGATTCTTCCTTGAGGTCGCAACTCGGGACGACCTGACCGTCAGGTTGCGCCCAAGCCAGTTTCGGAGGATCAGTCTTTCGCCAGCATTCACCGAAGGTCTGAAGGCGGTCAATCAAAGATGGGACGTCGAGTTGATTGTCACCCGAAATGCTCAAATTGGAGGATTGAATGAGTGATGGACTACCCTTGAGTGCGCTTGAGCGCGTGCGGCTTGCGCGCCACGATCGACGCCCGTATGCGCTGGATTTTATTCCGCGAATCTTCAGTGGATTCATGGAGCTTCACGGTGATAGACGATTTCGAGACGATCCGGCCATCGTCGGAGGCTGGGCCTATCTCGATGATCGACCGGTCATGGTGGTCGCTCACCAAAAAGGCCGGGACGTTCGCGAGCGACAAGCGCGCAACTTCGGCATGCCTAAACCGGACGGATACCGCAAGGCCCTCCGCCTCATGACCCTCGCGGCAAAATTCCATCGACCCGTATTTACATTTATCGACACTCCGGGAGCTTATCCCGGGATCGATGCGGAAGAACGTGGCCAGGCCGAGGCAATCGCCGTCAATTTGAGAGAGATGTCGCGGCTGGATGTTCCCGTGATCGTGACGATCACCGGGGAAGGGGGCTCCGGTGGCGCGCTGGCGATTGGCATCGGAGATGTTGTCAGCATCCTGGAGAATGCCATCTACTCGGTCATTACGCCAGAGGGCTGCTCCGCCATTCTCTGGAAGGATGCTTCACAAGCTTCCGAGGCAGCTGCGAGCCTCAAGATCACTGCGCCTGACGTTCTCGCGCTCGGCATCGTTGATCATGTCATCGCCGAACCCGAGGGCGGCGCCCATCTCGACTGGGATGGTGCCGCAGCCCTGCTCGGAGCATCCCTCCGCGGGGCCCTCGCCGCCGTCGAGGCCCTTCCCGCCGCCGAAAGGCTCGATCGCCGCTATCAGAAGTTCCGCAAGATGGGGGCCTTCGTCGGCGAGTAAGGTCTCCCAGTCACTGGGACAGCGATGTCGGCGCGCCGACGTCGCTGTGTAAGTGTTCATTCTAAAAGGGAATGTCGTCTTCCTGTACGTTCGGTGTTGACTCCGGCTCGCGCGTTGCCGCCTCGCGTGCGGTCGGCTTGGGGCCCGCCTGGCCCGAATGAGATGAATCGTCGCCCCGGGCTCCAATAAACTGGACGTCGGTGGCATTCACTTCAAGCGATGTCCGGCGGTTTCCATCGCGGTCCGTGTACTCTTCCTGACGTAGTCTCCCTTCGACAAAGACCTGGCGCCCCTTTGAAAGGTATTGATTGGTGAACTCCGCCTGCTTTCCCCAGACTGAGACACGAAACCAGGTCGTCGCGTCCATTTGCTCGCCCGCCTTGTCGCGCCTTCGCTCGGTAGTGGCGACGGTGAACTTACAGACCGCCGTACCCTGGGGAGTGTATTGAAGGTCTGGATCTTTCCCAAGGTAGCCGACAATGATGATCTTGTTGAATGACGCCATCTCTTTGCTCCATTTCGTAGAAGGGTTGGGGAGAAGTTTGGCTTCGACTCCGGAAGCGACACTGACACACCGTCGGGTCGGACACCCCCCAAGGTGCTCGCCGACCACCTCATTCTATTCATTTGCCGCGAATCGTCAACGCCCGGGCAGCAATTCGACGCCGGGTTCTCCGGCTTGGCGGGCGGTTGACGAGGCAATGTCGCGTTGATTACCGTTGGCGAGCGGTTGGGCTCGATAGATTGAAGAGCTTGATTCTTCGGAGGTCGATTCCATTTGTGGAACTTGACAAAGCCCGTCACATTATCATGTTGGAAAATATTGGTCTGATTGCGGCGGCCGCAGCAAGAAGAGAATTTTTCCCGAAGCCTGGGAGCTCTCCGCCACCCCCTGTCACGACTTGCGTCGACGACGCGGGGCTCTTTGTCGACCGTCTTCTGGAGGTCCCGTATCTATTTGGCGCTGGCTGGCGCTGGGAACCAGTATCTCGCCTCACAGCCCTACGATCATTCCCTCGAGGCTCGGGATATGGGTTACATTCTACTCATGAGCCACCCTTTCCACGCTTTCCATGTCGCGACTCAAATTTCGATCGTCTCGGCGCTCACTCTGGTTTATATTAACGCCGATCACGCAGCCCCTCGAGACAGTTCTTTTTCCCGCGTGGCCCGGAGAATTATCGACTGAAATGCTTAAGCAGTTAACGATCAGCAACTTAGCCGTCATAGATCATCTTCAGATTGAATTTGGCGAAGGGCTCAATGTCCTTACGGGAGAAACGGGCTCGGGGAAGTCCATCATCATCGACGCCGTTGAGCTTCTCCTTGGGGGCCGGACCTCTCAGGAGGCGATTCGTACCGGCGTGGAACGTGCTGCCGTTGAAGGGGTCTTTAGCGCAGCCGGTAACCCCACGTTAAGACAGCTATTTGAAGAGGCTGGCATCGAATTCAACGAAGGTGAGTTGATCGTTCGACGAGACATCGCCAGCACTGGTCGCGGCCGCATCTTTGTCAACAACCAGGCCTCGACGGTGGCTTTCTTGCGGACGATTCAGCCCCACCTCCTCGACCTTCACGGCCAAGGTGACCAACAAAGTCTGATGCTCCCTTCAACGCATCTGCTCCTGGTTGATTTGTTCGCTGGATTGTCGACCCAAAGAGCAGTAATAGCAGATGTTTATCATAAGTTTATTGATGCGTTAGCTGAGCTTGAGTCGCGATCGAAGTCGGAGTCGAGCCGAATCTTGGAGCTGGAGAGCCTGAGGTACCAGCTGGAAGAGATTGAGACAGCCAGAGTGCGGCCCAGCGAGGACCTCGAGCTGGAGAGCGAGCATGCCGTGCTAGCTAATGCTGAGCGCATACTGAGGATTTGCGGAGAGTCCTATAGTCAAATCTACGACGACGAGCGGGCCATCCTCTCGACGATCGGGATCATCGGGCGCCACCTCGAAGAGCTGACAACTCTCGACGCCCAGTTCCAGCCTCAGGTTGACCAACTCCAGACAATAAAGTTTTCGCTCGAAGAGATCGCTTTTTTCTTACGTAGTTATATTGTTAATATTCAGGTATCGCCTGAGCACTTGGCCAAGATTGAGGATCGTTTAGCTAATCTCGAGCGGCTAAAGAGGAAATATGGTGGATCTATTGTCAGCATTGAGCAAAGAGCGAGTGTTCTGAGTCGCCATATCGAGGAGCTGGAGGATGGGGAGAATTCTCTCGCAGGGCTCCTCTCGACGATGAGGGGACTGCTCGAGGAGTACGGGTCACTCGCCTCCGCGTTGAGTGAGGGCAGGCGGAGCAGAGCCCGCGACTTTGAGAGACAACTTGGAAGTGAGTTCTCGGCGGTTGCGCTGGAGAAGGCACAGTTCCAGATCAGATTCTCCAGACCGGAATCCAGTGCGATTGAGCAGCGGCTTTTGCCATGGGCCTCCGCCCTGGCAACGGATGGCGTGGTCGCTCGATTCGGACGCGAGACCGCAGAGTTTCTGTTCTCGGCAAACCCGGGCGAGGATTTGAAACCGCTTAATGGGGTAGCCTCGGGTGGCGAGCTGTCTCGGCTCATGTTGGTTATTAAGAATGTCGTCTCGCCCACTACCTTCCCAAGAACGCTGATCTTTGATGAGATCGATGCGGGTATCGGGGGACGAGTGGCCGATGCGATCGGGATGAGACTGAAGCATCTGGCGAAAACAAATCAGGTTTTCTGTGTCACACATCAGGCCCAGATTGCCCGCTACGCGGATGCTCATTTTCTGATCAGCAAGCAGATTGACGAGGGGAGAACAAGAACCGGAGCTTCACTCCTTGACGAGGACGGTCGAGTCGATGAACTGGCACGGATGCTGGCGGGAGCCGAAGTCACGCAGCTGGCGCGCAGACACGCCCGAGAGTTGATCCGGACCAAAGTGCGAGATGAGGGGAGCAAATGATGCTCGGGCTGCCTCTGTCGATTCTCCTGCCGCGACGCGTGTTGTAAGATGAGTTGGCGCGAATAAGCCGCTTGCTCCCGAAGGGCCATCATGAAGAAGCTCTACATCGAAACTCACGGTTGTCAGATGAACGTTCACGACACGGAAAAGGCTGTCAGCGTTCTCGCGGGTGTGGGTTACCAGACAACCGGGGAGCCCGCCGATGCCGACCTGATACTTCTCAATACGTGTATGGTCCGAGAGAAGGCAGCCCGCAAGGTGTTCACGCGAATCGGCCACATCAAGCACTCCTTGCGAGAATCACGGCAACCGTCGCGCGAAGCGCCCGTGATCGGTGTCATGGGCTGCGTCGCTCAGGCAGAGGCAGGAAGGATATTTGAGTTGTGTCGGGATGTACGCTTGGTGGTGGGAACACAATCAATCGCCAAATTGCCCGACCTGGTGGCTCAGGTTGAGAACGGATTCTCCCGAGCAATCGACGTCCGTCTTTCGAAGGATGCTGACTTCCTCGAGCTTGACGCGCACCAGCGCGACTCTCGGTTCGTCGGCTACGTCAGCATCATCGAGGGGTGCAACAAGTTCTGTTCCTACTGTATTGTCCCGTTTACGCGCGGCCGGGAACGCAGCCGACCCGCCGATAGGGTCCTCGCTGAGGCAAAAGCACTGGCTGCGTCCGGGTATAAGGAAGTGCACCTCCTGGGGCAGAACGTCAACAGCTATCGAACGAAGGCCTACCCGGACGGAGGAGTTATTGATGGAGGGGCAGCTTCAGTTGACAACGAGTTTTTATTTGCGGACCTGCTCGAACTGGTCGCGAGCAAAAGCGGTCTGGCACGAATCAAGTACACGACGTCGTTTCCAAGAGATTTCAATTTCCGGATCGTCGAAGTCATGGACCGTTACGAGAATCTCTGCGAATGGGTCCACCTGCCGGCCCAGTCGGGAAGCGATCGAGTTCTTCGCGCGATGCGCCGGGGTTACACGCGGCGGGAGTATCTTGAGAAGATCGCGATGATCAAGGGAGGCCGACGAGATTTCTCCATCACCGGCGACATGATAGTTGGTTTTCCCGGAGAGACCGAGGGCGACTTTGTCGATACCTTGTCACTTGTGGCCGAGGTGGAGTTCGATGGTCTGTATATTTTCAAGTACTCACCGCGAATGCGAACGCCCGCTGCG
>JANNRD010000434.1:0-12347 GCA_031401095.1 Acidobacteriota bacterium | reverse complement strand
AATCCTCGATCGACAAAAGCAGATCGAGAAAATTGATTCCCTCCCGGCGTTGCCCCGAGGTGACCTTCCCAAACTCCTTGATGTCAGCCCCAGCGATAAAGGTCCGGCCTGACCCGATCAGCACGGCGGCCTTGATTTCGTCATCACGGCTGATCGTCTCAATCGAATCGGCGATTCCTTCCGGGACACCCGGACTGAGGGCATTGACCGGGGGATTGTTGATTGTTATGACGGCGATTTCGCCATCGCGCGTTAGTGTTACCAGATCACTCATCGGAAAGAATGCTCCTTCAGCCTTGAAGATTAATTACGAAAAGACCGCCTCGATCAGAAAGGGTCCGGGTTCCGCAGTCGCGCGCGCGAGCTCGATCGCGAGCTCCTCGGCTCTCTCGACACGTCTTCCGGGAACACCCATGCCGGCGGCGAGTTTGACAAAATCGAGCGGCGGATTGGTGAGCCCAATCAGACTGCGAAGCGTCGGTGTCATTTGTGTGACCCCGGCCCGCTGCATCTCGACGCCAAGAACCCGATAGCCTCCATTGTTGCAGATGACCGTCGTCACATTGAGCCCTTCACGGGCCTGCGTCCACAGCGACTGGAGCGTGTACATGGCGCTGCCATCGGCTTGCAGATTGATCACCGGCCGATCCGGGCAGGCAACGGCAGCACCCGTGGCGCACGGCATGCCACACCCGATTGCACCGCCTGGCTGGGTCAAATGCGAGAAGGGCAGCGCGTTCTGTGCCATCGCAAAATAGAAGAAGCTGCTGGTATTCCCTTCGTCCATGAGGATCGCATCCGCAGGCTGCGCTGACGCGATCGCCGCAGCAAAGGTCTCAAGGGTGATGCTTCCTGTCGGTCGCTCGACAGTCGACGAAGGTCCGGTCGCAGTCTGCACGGCTTCTCGGGCGACGGCCTCGGCGAGAGCTTCAAGGGCCTGCGGTACATCCTCAAGAGGCGTTGCAAGTGTGTGTTTTACCTGTTCCGGCGAAATGAAATAGCTTGGCAATCCAGAGTACCCAAAGAATGAAACCGGCTCGCGGCTTCCAGCGATAACGATGCCGTCGTGCTTTTCGAGCAAAGCAATCGCTGGCTCTGGAAAGTAGGGAAGCCGTTCGATTGATGGTGTTCCGGCACCCCGCTCCATTCGTTTCGGGAAGGTCTCGCAGATGAGCTTGCAGCCAGTCGCTCTCGAGATTCGGGCAGCGGCTCGCAGACCACGCGTTGAGAGAGCTGTTCCGCCAAGAAACATCGCCGGGCGGTGACTTGTGCGAAGGATCTCAGCGGCCCGACTCACCTCGGCATCACCTGCCGACGGCGCGGCCGGAATTGCCCGCGCCGCTACCGGGCCGCTGGTGGGCCCGACCTGGTAATCGTGCGGCAGGATCAATGTCGCGATCTGGCCCGGAGAGACCATCGCAGCGGCGATCGCGTCAGCCATATCGCCAGCCATCTCTTCGGCCGATGCGTTCCGCCTCAGCCAGTCCGACACTGGCCTCGCCAGCGATTCGATATCGGTAGTCAAAGGCGCGTCGGCAGCAATGTGCCAGCTCGCGTGCTCACCGACCAGATTGACGATTGGCGAACGAGCGCGCCTGGCGTCGTGAAGATAGGCGATTCCGTTGGCCAATCCCGGACCGAGGTGAAGTACCGTCAGCGCCGGCTTACCGGCCATCCGCCCATACCCATCCGCGGCGCCCGTGCAGACAGCCTCCGCCAGACACAGGATGGGACGAACCTCGGCGACGCGGTCCAGAGCGAGGACCAGCGGTAGTTCTGTTGTCCCCGGATTGGCGAAGCAGACTTGAATTCCCGCCCCGCTAGCCGTCCGAAGGAGGCTCTCGGCTCCATTGATCATTGAGGACCCCTGACAACAGGATAGAACGGCCGTCCGGCGCGCAAGGCTCGGCGTCAAGCTTCCATCTTTGGTTTTGAGAGAGACCATTACTCCAGCGCCGCTGAGTCAGTGACCGGGCGCCGGATGATCACGTGCAGAGGAGAGCTTAAAGTGGTTTGAGATGAACTGCAACCGGAAGCGGCGCATTCTCACGCGCGCCGCCGCACTACGGAGCCTCGTAGATAAGCTGCCCGCGACTTCCGATCAAGGCACCTGCGACAGCACCTGCAGCGGCGCCGAGTATGGCCCCTCCATATTCGGTGGGCCCGTCAGCTTTCGTAGCTTCGCCAACCCCATAGCCTATCCCATATCCACCAGCCAAACCGAGACCACCCCCCAAAGCTGCCGCTCCGATGGTTTGACCGGTCGATTTCCTCCGAATCCGAGCGATCTCTTCGCGTCGCAATTCGATGTTCTGACCCTTTTGCACTGCCAGCGAGAGTGAGTCAGCGGTGACCGACTCGAGTCTCCCCTGCAGCTTCTGACCCGCCTTGGTTTTGATTTCCAGCTTTGAGCCCGGCTTTGTCCGTTGCACTGCCTCCCAATTGTTTCTCGCACCCTGACCAGGGACTACCTGGGACAAAAGAACGAGCAGGCACACCTGACTCAGAAAAGACTTCCGTGACGCCAACGATTTCATAACGCTCCCTTTCATTGGTGAACATGACATTTGTGAGGGATCTCAATCTCTCCCACAGGCTCCAAAGCAAGACGTGTTCCGCGACGGAAAGGCAGTAGTTGTTGGGACTGGCGACGAAAACGGCCATAGTCCAGGATAGTGAACGACAGAGATAAGTGAACCGCCGAGGCACAGAGACACGGAGGAAGGACAGAGAAGCCGGTGGTTCATTATCCCTGACGATGAGGGCTTTTCGTCCCCTGTCGCAGGCCACTCATAACATCACTCGTATCTCAAAGCGACCATCGGATCCACTTTTGTTGCCCGCCGGGCCGGAAGATAGCAGGCCAGCAACGCAACGACGACAATCAATGCCGAGACGCCGATGAAGGTCAGAGCATCTCGCTCGCCAACGCCGAAAAGCAGGCTTGACAGAAAGCGCCCCATGATCGTTGCGAGAATGAGACCAATGACGACCCCGGCGATGGCCAACTTGAGGCCCTTCCCAAGCACCAGCTTGAGGACGTCCGACCGCGTTGCTCCCAGCGCCAGACGAACCCCGATCTCGTGCACCCGTTGAGTTACTCCATACGAAATGACACCGTAGATGCCAACACCTGCAAGGAGCATGCCGACCCCGGCAAAGATCGAGATGAGGAATGCATTGAAGCGCGGCCTGGCTATCGAATCGGCGAGCACCTCCTCCATCGTCGTCACCTTTGCCAATGGCAGATCGCGATCGAGCGACTTCACCAGTTCCCGGATAGCCGGGGCGCTTCCCGCCGCTGGCCCCCTGGTTCGCGCTACCAGAGAGAGTATCCGCGCCGGATTTTGCCGGTAGCTTCCGTACATCTGGGGATACGGCGGCGCCGAAAGATCGATGTGTTTGACGTCCTTGACAACACCGATGATGGTTAACCATGGCCCGGTCTGGCCATCTGCCAGCGAGATTCGCCTCCCGATCGGGTCCTCTCCGGGAAAGTACCGGCTGGCCATCGTCTCATTGATGATCGTCACGCCTGGCGTGCCAGAGCCATCTCGATCTGAAAAGTCCCGGCCCCGCGTGAGCGGGATGCCAAAGGTGGCGAAGTAGCCCGGGCTGACAGCGTACGCCTCAGCGTCAACGACCTGTTCGGGGGGTGGGGCCGGACGACCCTCGATCGAAAAGGCCAGGACGTTGCCACCGCCACCCAATGGTATTGCGTCGATTGCACCGGCGGCCTCGACGCCTGGGAGTGCGCGCAATCGCTCCAGCAGTTGGTCGTAGAAGGACGATATCTGTGGCCCTTCGGGATACTTGTTGCGCGGAAGGAGAACCTGAGTCGTGACGACGCGCTCTGCGGTAAATCCCGGGTCGGTCTGCTGCAGACTAAGAAAGCTGCGAATGAGCAGTCCGGCGGAGACGAGCAGCATGAGAGCGACGGCCACCTCCGCCACCGCGACAAAGTCTCTCAGGAGCGCGCCACGCCGGCTGTCGCCGGAACCGCGGCCTCCCTCTTTGAGCGATGCATTGAGGTTCACTCTCGTCGCACTGAGTGCGGGAACTATCCCGAAGATCAGCCCGGTCATGAGGGAGAGACCGATCGCAAACCCGAGAACTCGATAATTGAGACCCGCCTCATCGAGTCTCGGTAGATTCTCTGGCGCGAATGCCAGGAGGGCATCGATCCCCCAAACCGCGAGCAGCAAGCCGACCACACCGCCAGTCAGCGCGAGCAGCGTGCTCTCCGTCAACAACTGGCGCAGAAGCCGACCCCGTCTCGCTCCGAGCGCTGAACGAATAGCGATCTCGCGCTCGCGCGTCGCAGCCCGAGCGAGCAGCAGATTGGCGACATTCGCACAGGCTATCAGAAGAAGAAATGCGACTGCGCTCATGATCAACAAAAGGGGCTTTTGCAAGTCGCCCGTGAACCTCTGGTGAAGGCTCATCGCGGTTGTGGTCCAGCCCGCATTTGCTCCGGGGTACTCAACGGCCAGGCGGGCGGTCAGCCTGGCCATCTCGGCGTTTGCCTGTTCAACGGAGACGCCAGGCTTCAAGCGACCGACGACGCGGAGAAAGTCGCCCCGCCGCCCATCCGCCGATGCGTCGATTGCAAGAGGCAGCCAAAGATCGGGTGGAACCACGGCTCCGGGATCGGGGTGCTTGAAATGGGCCGGCATGACGCCGACGATCGTGTGCGGATTGCCGTTGAGCGTCACCGTCCGACCGCTGATGTTACCGTCGCTGCCGAAGTGACGCTGCCAGAAGGAATGGCTGAGGACGACGACACGGTTCTGACCGGGTGTATTCTCTTCACCGCGAAAACCGCGCCCGAGAATTGGTGGGACTCCAAAAGTCGTGAAGAAGTTGCCGACGACTGCTGCTCCCGGCAGACGCTCTGGTTCTCCATCGCCATTCAGAACTACCATCGTTCTGGCCCAGCCGGTCAACTCTTCGAAGCTCTGATTCTGACTTCGCCAGTCGCGAAAGTTTGGGATAGAGGTCGGCTCATTCTTGATACCGCTCCCAGGGTTGCTCTCCCATAGCCAGACCAGTCGTGCTGGCGCGGGATATGACAGCGGTCGCAGGAGCACTGCATAAACAACACTGAAGATGGCCGTGTTGGCGCCAATGCCCAGGGCCAGAGCGACTACTGCAACAAGCGTGAACCCGGGCCGGGCACGAAGGGCCCGCCATCCATATCGAACGTCATGAAGGAGCGTCCCCATTACTTGCCTCCAGTGCTGACCGAATAATTGGCTCGGGCGTCGAGAGATAGCAACCGTCAATCAGACCAATCACCGTGCCAGAGGGCCCAACTCGGTTAAACCCGTTGACCGTACGACTTCGGGAGAGAGGCGCGAAACGGGATTGGGAGGCTTACTGTCCGCTTTCGGGAAGGGGCTGTCCCAGTAGCGAAGCACCCATCTCTTTCAAAAGAAATTCAAAGAACTGACCAGACGACCGTCTCGGTCATTTCCTCTCACTCGGCTGCGGCCTTCCCTCCATCCTCAACGTCGCGCGACCCCGGGAAGATCAGTGCGATGCCAAGCAATGCAACAGGTGCGAGATGCAGTAGCAAGCGCGCCAGCGACGATGCGACGAGGTCTTCGACACTCCTCCAGCTGAAAATGTAGATACTGGAGTAAAGCAGCATCGGTGCGAAGATCAGTGCCACCCAGGAGAGCGTCAGAGAGCGTCCTCGTTTCAGGAAGATATGAGCGATCCCCGCCAACGGCAGCAGCCAGGTCAGACTCCAGTGCCGCCAATCGGTGACTTCCCTAAGTACGGCCAGCCCGATAACGGGTACCCGGCCGATGTTTGCGCTGAGGCTTGTCCAAGCTAACGGGAGGTACTCCGGATGATCCGACACCTCTCCGAGAATGAGAAATGCCCGCCAGAATGCAAGCCACAAGACTCCAGGCAGGGCCGTCGTCAGGAATCCCCGCCACGCGCCGCGCGCCGCCGATCTGATGAGGACAACAGCCAGCAGACATGCCCAGAGGATGACGCCTTCGCGTTTGACCCACGGCAGCAATGCGCTCAACAAGCCAACGAGCAGCAAGAGCCGTGTGTTGCCCGAGTCAAAGGACTCGAGTAGATAAACGACAGCAGCAAGGTAGAAGGCCGCCAGTGGCAGGTCTGCCTCACCAGCAGTGGTGCGGAGCACAGCCCACGGCAGAAAGAAGAGCAGCGCGGCAGGTATTACCCCGCGCCATCGGTTCCCGCCGAGGCGTGCGCCACCCGAAGCCAGGGTCCCGATGATCGCCGCATAGAAGAGCGGTGAGACCAGTTTGACCATTCCCTGATTCGCTTGACCCATCCAACCATAGAACCAACTTTCCGTGAGTGGGACAAGCAGGGGATAGTTCGGATGTGGGAGCTGCGCCGCCGGAGCGCGAAACAAGGCTGCCGGCATGACGCCGTCGGCGTGGTGGATGAGCTGTGCTTTGGATTCCCAGAGGAAGAGCCCATCGAAACCGAGTGCCAGTCGCAACGAGGCCCAAACGACGATCAGTACCTGCAGTAGCAGGACACTGGTTGCGAGCCAGTCACGCCATGAGTGTACGGGCCACCAAACCAACTCAACGCGTCCCCTGGAGGACCAACCGATTGCCGCGAGCACAAGCGCAGCCGTCGCGATCGCTGTGCGCATTGGCCATCCAGCAAAGAAAAAGCCAATCAGAAACGCTGCAAGCGAAACGAAACCGGCGCCGAGCAACAGGGAGAGACTCCCAAGCTCAAATATCGTCAGCCGGCGGCCACGAGGCAGGAGAAGCAACGCCGAGCCAGATCCAGCCGCAAGCAGAAGTCCGAATGCTAGCGCGAACAGTAAGGCTTCCATGCATCGGCCTCCGAAGTTGCAGTCAATGCGAGTCGCGGCAAAACCCTCCAGTGGCCGCTGACCACGGTCGGCGGTTCGACGAGATACGAGATGATCGCCGCAATCTTCTCGTCAGACGGAATCGAGGCCATCGCCGGGTTATCACACGGGAGATAGTAGGCGTAACGAGGTAGGCTGAGATGCTTGAGCGTGAGGAACATGACGTTGTACTTTGGAACATCGTGAGGAACGACAACAATGACGGCCCCTTCGCGGGGAAGCGTGGCAAGCGCCGACCGAATTGATTGTGATGGCGAGCGTATTGCTTCGCGCGGTACGCCCTCGGCCGCGAGCAGATCGCCAATGTATGCATCTGAAGTCGCGTCAGGATTGAGGGCCCTTAACAAGCCCGCGGGCTCGTCCCGCAGGTAGGCGTCAAGGTTCAGCAATCGCCATCCGTCTACTCCGGCGCCGATGAATGTCAGAATAAAGAGAGCAAACAACCACCGGCGCATGCGACTAACCTCCAACCTCAATCGGGCCGAAAAGCCGTGGATTCTGAGAAGGTGCGAGCATAGCGTAACTCACGCGATTTGGACAATTCGCGGTGTTGCCAGGCTCGCGCAACCGAATTATCCCGATTGTACGTCCTCCGGTTGCGCTCCCGAGTCTTGACCTTGTTTTTGGCGAGAGTATAGACTTACCGAACAGTAAGTAGAAATGCCAGAACGTACTCCGGGAGGAACCTCAATGAAGGACTCACCCAGTCTCATCAGATTACTGACCATGCTCGGCGCATTGGTGACAATGACGGGCTATGCGATCGCACAGGACCAACCTCTCCGGCTTGCGGGAGCGGCTTGCGCGCCTGCTCTCCAGTGTCCCGATAAGGACTGCCTTGGCGACAGGGTGATCAATCAGGGACCGGTCGTCGAGATGAAGACGCGCCGGCCCTACTTCCTCGATTATCCGTGCGATCTTAAACCGGGCGAGAAAGTGACATTCATCCTCAGCCTCCACGGCGGCGGGTCCTATGGGAATTGGCAGCGCCACTATTTTCCGATCATGGACTACAAGGATAAGTATCGCCTCGTAATCGCGACGCCGAACGCCCCAACGAGAGCGTGGTCAGCCGCCGACGACGAATATCTGCAGAACATCGTCACGTCGATCATCGATCAGATCGGCAAGCAGAACATCAAGGCATTTTGGCTTGTCGGTCATTCGCAGGGTGGCATGACTTCGAACAGGATCGTGCGTACAGACTTCTTCAAGGACAAAGTTGATGGCTGGCTGAGTCTCTCTGGTGGCCGCCTTGGTGGAAACCCAGGCCGCGGCGCCAGTTTTGGCCCCCCGCGCCCCGCGACCCCAGGAGCCGCGGCTCCTGCCACGGGTGCAGCCGCTGCGGCGACCCCGCCGGCTGGTATGGCCGCGGCCGCGGCTGCTTTGCGTGAGCTCCCTGCCACCGATTTCTCGTTCATCTACGCCACCGGGCAGCGCGAAATCGATGACAAGGGCATACCTGAGGCTTCGGAGTGGGCAAAGAAGTATAGTTGTGGACCGCACGCGAAGCCGGAGGAGACCGTCGACACCAAAGCCGGCTACGTTTATGACGCGACGCGGCAGAACCCACCGAATCCTTCCTGGGGGCTCCTACCCGGGCCTGGCAAGGCGCAAATCTCTGTCTATTCGAATTGCAGGGATGGGATGGTCGTAGCTGATGTGATTAGGATAGATAAGGGACATACCGAAGGGCTCGAACCGAAGATCACCGAAGGCCTGGTCAGGCTCATGCTCTCAGCCAAGGGCGGCAAGTTGCAGCAAGTCCGCTAGCAAAGCGGCAAAGCGGCAAAGGGCAAAAACGTGCCGAGCTGGGGCTCGGCGTTCCCAGGGCTCCGCCTTTCCGGTGCCTCCCCCCGGGAACGCCGAGCCCCAGCTCGGCACGTCTTTGCCCTTTTGCGGCCTTTCCTGTCATAGATCTCCAGGCTTCCTCGTCCGCACCACCTCTGTGTTAGACTCGCCATCCTCGTGTCACTGGCTGGTATTTCAAATACTTCGAGGTCTTTTCCTGATGACGGATTCGTCTGCGCCGCTTCTGCGCGCATCTGCGATCAGCAAATCCTTCGCGGGCGTACGGGCGCTCGACTGCGTTTCCTTCGAACTGCGTCAGGGAGAAGTACACGCGCTGGTTGGAGAGAATGGCGCGGGAAAATCGACGCTCATCAAGATCATGACCGGCGCCGTTGAGGCAGATTCGGGCCGACTTGAACTTGATGGCCACACCATCACGGCTCACAGTCCAGTGAGATCCAAGCAGTTGGGTATTACTGCAATCTATCAGCAACCAGCGCTCTTCCCCGAATTGACGGTGACTGAGAACATTGCGCTGGGACTTGAAGGGAGCGGTCTTCTCAGGCGACTCGACTGGCGGCAGCGAGCGACAACAGCCTCGAAGCTGCTTGCGCGCATTGGTGCCGAGATCGACCCCCGGAGGCTCGCCGGCAGTCTCTCGATGCCAGAACAGCAAATGGTCGAGATTGCGCGCTCGGTTGGAGCCTCAGCGCGCGTTCTGATCCTCGATGAGCCTACCGCTTCACTGACCGACCGTGAAGTTGAAGCGCTCTTCACAGTCATCCGCGATTTGAGATCGCAGGGCGTCGGGATCGTATACATCTCACACCGGCTCGAGGAACTCTTCGCGATCGGTGATCGGGTAACCGTCCTCTGCGATGGGAGCAACGTGGCGACGCGAGATCTCACGGAGATCGATGAACGAGAGCTTATTCACCTCATGGTTGGACGCGAGCTGTCGGTGGTCTTTCCGAAGAGGGAGATCGCGCTTGGGGAAACGCTTCTCGAAGTGCGAGGGTTTGGCTCGCGCGTCGCAGGTGTGCGCGATGTCAGTCTCAGTCTTCGCGCCGGCGAGATCCTTGGCCTCTCCGGACTCGTCGGAGCTGGCCGGACAGAGTTTGCAAAGACGCTCTTCGGTCTGTTACCAGCCGATGAAGGAGAGATTCTTCTCCGCGGTGAGTCGATCGTCATTCGCTCACCCGCCGCCGCGATTGCCGCCGGCATCGCTTATGTTCCCGAGGATCGACGACATCACGGCGTCATCCTCGAAATGCCGATCGCTGCGAATACAACGCTCGCGAGCCTTCGTCAAATTGCGCGTTTCGGTTTTCTCGATTTCGACGCTGAGCGCGAGGTGGCTGCTCGATTTTCAGCGAGATTGGGTGTCAAGACTCATTCGCTCTACGCGCCTGCGGGGAATCTCTCAGGAGGCAACCAGCAGAAGGTCGCGCTCGGCCGATGGCTCGCGACCAGGCCAACGGTCTTGATCCTCGATGAGCCGACACAAGGGATCGATGTCGGAGCGAAGGCAGAGATTCACTCTCTCATGTGCGATCTTGCTGAAACGGGAATGGGAATCCTCATGATCTCGTCGGAACTTCCCGAAGTCCTCGGGATGAGTGACCGCATCGCCGTCATGCGTGGCGGCACAATAGCTGGAGTGCTCTCTCGCGCCGAGGCGACACAGCAGAGGATACTCGCGTTAGCACTGGGCAACCGCCAGATAACGACGAGAGGGGAGGATCGCGCCGAGTGAAGCCCAACCGTAACTTCGAATTGCGAGCGCACACGTTGACGCAGCATCGACGCGAATGGTCTGTTGCGGCAGCCAGCGGCTTACTACTCTTTTTGGTGGGCATTCTGGCGCCAGCGTTTTTCAGCCTCGCAAATTTGCGGGACCTCGTCCTCAGCAATGTGCCAGTGCTCGTCGTTGCGATCGGGATGACACTGATCATCATCGCGGGCCAGATAGATATTTCTGTCGGATCGCAGTTTGCGATTGCAAGCGTCATGGCCGGCGTGCTGGCCAAGATGGGGCTGCCGATACCGCTTCTGGCATTGGCTGTCGCAGTCATCGGCGGACTGATGGGCGCCCTCAACGGGGTTCTTGTTGCGAGGTTTGGAATCCCAGCCATCGTCGTCACTCTGGCGACCATGATCTCATTGCGCGACGGGCTGCGCTGGGCCACTGAAGGGACGTGGGTGCAGAACCTTCCAGAGGACTTTCAATGGTTTGGTCTCGGGCAGGGGTTCGGTCAGATGGGCCTGGTTCTCGTCGCGGTTGCACTCCTCGTGCTCTTTGCGTGGGGGATGAGGAACGTCGCGATTGGCCGTGCGATATATGCCACTGGCTCAGATCGCGAAGCCGCGCGTCTCTGTGGGATCAATCCGAGCGCAATTGTTTTCTTTGTCTTCGTAGTCGGAGGTGGATTGACAGGTCTCGCGGGTCTGCTGAATTCGGTTCGTTTTTATGATATTCAGAGCAACGCAGGTGTCGGCCTTGAGATGAAGGCGATCGCGGCCGTGGTCGTTGGTGGAACATCGATCAATGGCGGTCGCGGGACGCTCGTCGGAACTCTGCTTGGTGTCGCGCTGCTCGGAACGATCGGGACAGCGCTGACGTTTCTTGGGATCAGTCCATTTTGGGAGAAGGCGATTCAAGGGGCGATTATCCTTGTTGCAGTCGTCCTCGACGTCGCCATCGGAAAGACGGGAGAGCGTGGAGAAGGGCTTCTCGTTCGCCATTCGTGAGCCATTGCTGGATCGGCTCTTTCCCAATCGAGAGTGGGTCCTGCTTCTGCTGCTCATCGGAGAGATCGCGGTCTTCAGCGTCGCGGGAGAGAACTTTCTCTCTCGAGCAAACGCGTTTGAGATCGCTCGTCTGAGTGTTGAGGTCGGGCTGCTCGCACTCGCCCTGACACCGATCATCGTCTCGGGCGGAATTGATCTCTCAGTCAGTTCGATGATGGGTCTGGCGGCGGTCGTCTTCGGGTGGCTCTGGCGCGACGCTGGCTGGCCCATCGAATTGAGTGCTGCAGCGGCGATACTTCTCGGGCTCGCGGGTGGAAGCCTCAACGGGCTCTTGATAGCCCGTCTTCGTATTCCAGCATTGATCGTCACTCTGGGCACATTCTCGCTCTTTCGAGGGCTCGCGGAAGGGTTGACGGCTGGAGTCGACAACTTTACAGGCTTCCCGCTTAGTTTCCTCTTTCTGGGCCAGGGTTATTTGTGGGGAGTCGTCCCGCCACAGTTATTGGTGTTGCTCGCAGCGATCATCGGTTACTGGCTGTTGCTCCATCGCTCGACGATTGGACGGAGCTTGTACGCGATCGGTTTTTCGTCTGAAGGTGCGCGGTTTGCGGGTCTCCCGGTTGCGCGGCGGATCGGGTTGGTCTATTTGCTTTCCGGTGTCGCCGCAAGCGTCGCGGCAGTCATCTACATCGCTCATCTCGGTCAGGCAAAGGCCGACGCGGGGACGGGCTACGAACTGATGGCGATCGCTGCGGTGGTGCTTGGCGGAACCTCGATCTTCGGTGGGCGAGGGACTATTTTCGGAACTGTCCTTGGCTTGCTGGCGATCGTTGTTTTACAGAATGGGCTTCGGCTATCGGCGCTGCCGGCGGAACTCGCTGGCGTGCTGACAGGCGCGCTCCTCGTCGTGACGATCATCATCGAC
>JANNRD010000433.1:0-1901 GCA_031401095.1 Acidobacteriota bacterium | reverse complement strand
TCGGATGATTCGACAACAAAGCGGGTGCGTGTGCGCTCGGGGGTGTAGGGTGCCGTCAACTCAATGGGCGGAACATCCGAAGTCTGGCCCGATACACTGGTCGTCATGCCCAGTGTCAAAGCGCAGACAGTCGAGATCGCGCGCGAATTCAGCATGGCGAGTTTCGTGGGTCGGTGGGATCGCGGCGGGCGGCATCGTCGCTCCACGAGGGTGACGACCGGACTGCCAAGCACCATCGTGGCGACGTGTCAAGAGGTGATCGCATTATGGGTGGCCGTGTTGGCCCTGCTGCCAGGCTTGACGGCTGGCGCACCCCAACAACAGCCGGCACCCAAGGCTGCGGCCTCTTCGCCCGTGACAGCGACCCGACCGCTCAAACCGGGCGCGATCCTGAAGGACTGCACGGTGTGTCCGGAGTTGGTGGTACTGCCCAAGGGCAGTTTCGAGATGGGCAGCACCCTGGCCGATGTCGACAGCCGATCCCACGAATTGCCCAGACGCAGGGTCACGATAGGCAAGCATTTGGCAGTGGGTCGGTTCGAAGTGACGCGCGCTGAGTTCGTGGCCTTTCTGAGCTCGCTGGCCAGCGACTCGCAAAAGAACTACAGGAAGTGCAAGGTCTGGGCGCCGGACCGCCCGTACTCGCCCTGGAGCGAGAGGGACGAACACAGCTGGCTCAGTCCGGGGTTTGAACAGTCGGGTGAGCACCCCGTGACCTGCGTGTCGTGGCACGACGCTCAGAGCTATGTCGCATGGCTCAACAACACAGCGGCACCCCACAAGGGTTACCGCTTGCTGTCGGAGGCGGAATGGGAGTACGCCGCGCGGGCGGGCAAAGGCAATCAGCGCTACCCCTGGGGCGCTGACCTGCGCGAAAGTCAGCTCTGCGCCTGGGCCAATCTGGGCGACAAGTCCTTCAAGAACAAGATGCCCGGCAAGGGCAACTGGGAAGTGGCGGCATGCGACGACCAGTACCCGTTTACCGCCCCAGGCAAGGCATTCAAGCCCAACGCATTCGGCTTGTACAACATGCATGGCAACGTCTGGGAATGGGTGCAGGATATCTGGCACGACAGCTACGATGGCGCCCCCGCGGATGGGTCGGCATGGGTGTCGCCGAACGGCCAAACGCAGGCGCGCAGGGCACTTGGCCGATGGACGGGCAAGGTCTTGCGCGGTGGCTCCTGGGCCAGCCTGCCCGAGGATGGCCGTTCGGCCGCCCGAAGCTGGCACCCGGAAGGCGAGCGGTTCAGCAGCGGCGGGTTCAGGGTCGTGCGCGCGGTTTCAGAGCCCGAGGCAGGCCGTTGACCGAGCCGACCGGGCCACACATCACAGCGCGCCGATTGCCTGTTTAGTAGTGAGGGTGTGACGGGGCGACGGGCTTGGTCCGCGTGCGTTCATCGACTGCCAAAGCTGAAATGGTGGTTGGCGATGAGTGAGGTCACCGAGGCGGACCCTCCTTCTTTGGGAGCACGCTCCATGCCGACCCGGGACCAAAATTGGCCTCGCACTTCGGACAGCTTACAGACGTCAAGGGAATGTCGGTATCGCAGTTTGGGCAGACCCCGATCTCGGGCGGACTCAATCCACTGGTGAAGTTCCTTTCGGGTGCTTGTTCAGGTCGAATCGGGACCGATCCAGGTGCCTTCCAATTCTTCCAAATGAGGAGCAGTAGCAGAGCCGGCAGCCCTATCCAGATCAACGCATGAAAGAATACGTACAGAAATATGCCCAGAATCCAAGCTGCAGCGGAATCCTTCGAAGGGCAAACCGCGATTCTCTTCTTTTCAAGTCGAATGGTCTCCATAGGGAGTAATGCACCGGTTTTTATGAAGCGAATCGTTGGCAGCTTGAGTTCAACAACTTCATCAAGCTCGGTATCCGAGACGAAGCGTAAGGTG
>JANNRD010000432.1:0-2666 GCA_031401095.1 Acidobacteriota bacterium | reverse complement strand
ACCCACAAGAAGCCGTCTTTGTCCTGAGCGATGCTGAAAATAGTTGAGGAGGGTGAGCCTGTGATTTGATCGTAGCGGCGTTGTGTTCGCTCTTCGCCCGTTGTCGGTGCGCCCTGCCAGAAACAGACAGCGAAGGTAAGTCCGCAGACGAGCACCCTTCCCGCTCTGCTGGGAATCGGTCGAGTCCTCGCTGGCGTTGAGATACCCATCTGCGAAACCACCGCAATTGTCGCTGCAAGACGCACCAATCTACTTCGTCCCAGAGCTCTAGCAGCAACCGGGCGCGCATTGCGTCGCTGGTTTTGTCGCCCGCACAAACGCGCTCATAAACTTGCCTTCAACCAATGGTGCGATGGCGTCGGCGTCGAGGCCCTCGGATTTTAGGAACGCACGCGCGTCTTCGATGTTGTAGACCCTGGTCGGTTCGATATCGATCTTGCCGAAGCCAGCCTTTTCGAGCTTTGCCACGTAATCCGAGTCTTGCAACGCACCGGCGACACAGCCTACCCAGAGAAGCAGGTGCTCTCGAATTTCGGCTGGCACGTCACCGCGCGTGACGACATCAGAGACCGCAAAGCGGCCACCTGGTTTGAGGACGCGAAACGCTTCGCGGAGAACCTGGTCCTTATCGGACGAGAGATTGATGACACAGTTCGAGATGATGACATCGACGGAGTTATCCGGCAGGGGAATGCTCTCGATTTCGCCCTTGAGGAACTCAACGTTGGTGACGCCGGCCCTCTCCTGGTTCGCGCGCGCGAGGGCGAGCATCTCGTCGGTCATGTCGAGACCATATACCTTGCCGGTAGGACCAACACGCCGGGCTGACAGAAGGACGTCGATTCCGCCGCCCGAGCCGAGGTCGAGAACCGTCTCACCAGGCTTGAGTTCGGCCAATGCAGTCGGGTTGCCGCAGCCAAGCGAAGCGAGGACGGCTTCCTGCGGGATCGCGCCGGTTTGTGCTTCGTCGTAGAGGTTTGAGGTGATGGGGTCGCAGTCGGTGCCGCTCGCAGATGCGCCACAGCAGGAGCTCCCACCGCCCATGACGCGAAGCGCCGCCTGACCATACTTTTCCTTGACGATTTCTTTGATGTTTGTGTTGCTCATGCTCTTCTCCTGGTTGGATGATTCAAGTTGTTCGCTTTCGAACTCTGCAAAGGTGCAATGGCGCTTCTCATTTGCAGCAGAGTATCTTCTCGGGCTCGATGGCCTTGTTGCGCGTGCAACACTCGGCGTAGAGGAATCCAAGGAGCTCCTGCAGCGCCTCGGTATTTGCGGAGTACCACAAGTAGGTGCCCTCCCGGCGGACATGGACGAGTTCTTCGTGTTTGAGTTTTTCCAGGTGATGGGAGAGTGTCGAAGCGGTGATTCCCAACTCGGACCCGATCTCCCCGACAACCATGCCGTCCGGAAGAGCAGTCAGAAGCAACCTCATGATGCGCAACCTCGGTTCAGTGCCCATCGCCGAAAGCATGTCAGCGTAACGCACAGTCTGCTGCGCCGCGTTATTGCTCATCTCACCTCCTCCGTTCCTTCTTGCATAGTTCGATAATAATCCAAATATCGAATCTGTCAAGAGGAAAAATGCATGGGTAGTTGCGGGGAGGGTCGTGTGACGGGGCTCGGAGTAGGAGAAGCAGGCGGAGAGTCGTAGGGGGTGCCCGGAGTTGCCCTTCACTTGCGCGCTTCCCAGATGGCCAGCCCGTTGGTGCATCCAATGAGGCGTCATCCGGCGCGAACGCAACGACGGCTCGTCTACTTCTTCCGGCCGATCGCGAACAGGCTTGATGACGATCTGACGTACATGACACCCTCCGATAGCGCCGGCGTCGACATGAGCAGTTCGCCCATCGAGTTCGTCGCGATTTGTTTAAACGTCGATCCGGCCGCAATGACCATCATCTCTCCGTCCTCACTTGAGAGATAAATCCTGTCGTCGGCCGCAATCGGCGATGCACTGAAGCCGCTTCCAACGTCGGCCAAACGCTCGCGGTAGACTTCCTTTCCGGTGCCCAGCTCGTAGGCATCGAAGACGCCATTGTTCGCAAGCACGTAGAGAATGCCCTGATAAATCAGTGGCGTCGGCATATACGATCCTCGGCCGACTTTGCTCCAGACGATGGCTTTGCTGCTCGTCTCGCCGTCCGGTAGCGTCAAATCGCCTCTCGCCCCCGGCTTCACCACAAAGATCGGACGTTCGGGCCCTCGCCCGCTCGCGACGACAAAGAAGTCGCCGCTGAAGATTGGTGTTGGCGCAGTGATCTTCGAGCTCCGCCCGATCTTCCACAATTCCTTGCCAGTGCGCGGGTCGTAGCCGCGGATGAAGTTCGAGGCGTTCGTCACCAGTTCAGGTCCCGCAGATGTCATCGCAATCGTCGGGGTACCCCACGAGGACAGTTCCTCGCGATCGGTTTTCCAGACCGTCTCTCCCGTTTCAGAATTGAGCGCCAGAACAAACGAATCGGCCTGTGTGTCGCACTGAATGATGACGAGACCGTTCCAGATGATCGGCGAGCTGGCCGGCCCCCATTCGTAAGTCGGTATGTCATAGGCGCCAAGATCGATCCTGCCAAGATCGACCCTCCACAGAAAACGGCCATTGACGTCGTAGGCATGCAGCCCTTGCGAACCAAACCAGGCGACAACGATGCGCCCGTCGGTGGCCA
>JANNRD010000431.1:0-6567 GCA_031401095.1 Acidobacteriota bacterium | reverse complement strand
CGAGCCCCTGTGAGCCGCGCGATTTGGAATACGGTAGACTTGGTGGGACCGTGTCTCACCGGCCCGAGTCGTTGTTGATTTTCGATCATGAAGGTGATGTGGACAGTCTTCCTCTCCGTTATCAGCATTGACAGTCTGCTGCGTCTCGTTCTCTTGCTTGTCCGAGGTCTGCACCCGGCGCGCCGTGAGGCGGCCGCAGTTGGCTTCGCAGGATCGATCATCTTGATTGCAGCGCGCGACGAGGCTGAAGCGATCGGCCCGACTGTGAACGCGATCCTTCCTCAATTGTCTGACTGGCCTCAAAGCCGGCTGTGGGTGGTCGCTGACAATTGCACGGACGCGACTGCAGAAGAAGCGAGAGGCGCAGGTGCCCTCGTCGCCACGCGCAAGGGAGGGCGTTCGGGAAAAGGGGCTGCCATTGATTGGTGGATGACCAGCTTTCGAGAGGAATGGTCTGATCGAGCGGTGATAGTGGTTCTCGACGCCGACAGCCGGCTGGACCCGGGCAGTTTGCAGGCCCTCAGCCAGGCGATCGCGAATGGCGCCGACGCAGCGCAGGCCTTTGTCGCCCCGGAGGCCAGTCGGACACCTGGGCGGCTGGCCGGTTATTCCGAGGTTCTCATGCAGCGCATTGATGATCAGGCCCGCAGCAGATGTCGTTGGTCAGTACCGCTCCGTGGCACTGGGATGGCCTTCAGGGCCACCGTTCTCGCGGAGCTCACCCCGAGGCTGCACACCCTCGCCGAGGATATTGAACTTGATGTCCTCCTCGCGGCTCGTTCCTCGGAAGTTGCGTTCGTTCCCGAAGCAATTGTCCGCGATCCCAAGCCTCGCGAGTCACGCGGGGTTTCGAATCAACGGGCGCGTTGGTTCCAGGGCCAGCTGCAGGTTCTACAAGACTATTGGCGCGAGATTCTTCGCGCTCTCGGACACTGGAGGCTGGGGACCTGGATGCTTCTCCCGATGCTCTTCCTGCGCCCGAAGGTTCTCTTCATGGGTGTTCGAGTATTCGCTCTCGTCGTTGGGCTGGTGGCTGGGGCACCTTTGTGGATCGTCGGGGCCGCGCTCCTCGTGGACTTGATCTACTATCTCAGTGGGGCAATGATTGTGGACGATCCTCGCCGTTATCTTTTGGACCTGGCCTCGGCGCCACGCTATGCTGCGCTCTGGGCATATAGTCTGGGAGTCGCGGCCATGAGGCGAGGAGGATGGTTACGCGCCGGTCGTTGAGACGGCCACGGCACGATCGCTGCTTTCACCGGAATACATGAAGATTCTCTTTCCGTATCTGGCGCGATGGCGGTCAGCCAACCGCAGTCGCTATCATCAATTACTGACGCATCTCTCTCATCTGGGTCATGAGGTCTACGTCCTCACGGCTCCGCCCATGGCCCTCGCTGACATCAGCGCTCGCGACGTTGAATCCGTTCGCTCGCGAGAGTCTCTCGCGTTGCAAGTCAGCGAGCTCCACGCGCCGACGCCGTTGCGAGCCTTCTGGAAGACGCCGATTCCAAAGACAAAGGCATTGAAGAAGGTGTTGCTTTCACTGACATCGGTCGATCAGATTCGACGTTTCGTGGTTCGTCAGAGGATCGATGTTCTGCTGCTCTACAATCTCCCGCAGGCGATCCTGCTCGATCGCGTTGAGTGCCATCGCCATTTCGATCTGGCGGACGACCTGGTCGAGATGATGGGCCTCGAGCACGCGCTTCTCTCGCGGTTTGGTGGACGGCTTGCGGCGCAGGCGGCTCAGCAAAGGCTGCTCGATCGGGCGGAGACTGTGACCGTCGCCTCCAGCGTACTCGCCGCTCAGCTTGCGCGTCCAAATCTGCTACTGCCAAACGGTGCCGATGTCGTCGAACTCGATCTCGCTGACGGAAGTGCCTGGCGCTTGCGTGGCTTCGGACCGACCGTCGGGTTTGTCGGGGCCTTTGAGTACTGGGTCGATTTCGATCTCGTCCTTGGCCTCGCAAATCGCCTGCCCCATCTGGCTTTCCTGTTGGTGGGTGGTGGAAGGAAGTGGGCCGACGTCAGACAAGCGGTTGACGCGAGGGGATTGACCAATGTTCACCTCACTGGTCCAGTGCCATACGAACTGGCGATGAACTACGTCGCTGGCATGGATGTCTGCCTTCTACCGTTCACGCACGATGCGGTCTCTGATGGGTCCTGTCCTCTCAAGCTTTTTGAATATGCCGCGCTGCGCAAACCCATCGTCAGCACACGGACGGTCGAAGTTCAGAAGATTGGCGCGGGCTGGATTGCGTTCGCCGATGATCTTGCGGAAGCCGCGGGTGCGATCGAAGAATTTCTCGCTGATCCGAATCTTGCGCGGCAGGCTGGTGAAGCAGGACGGGCGTTGGTCGAGCAGCGTTACAACTGGAAATTGCTGACTGCGGAGTTTGCCGAGTACCTCGAGAAGGCAAGGCCGTGACGAGCATCGCGCCAGATACCTCTACCAGACCTTCCAGTCCGCCCTCTTCTCATCCCACAGTTGGTTGAACTCGAGATTGTCTTTGTACGTGTCCATGCACTTCCAGAATCCTCGGTGCGGGTACGCGATCAATTGGCGTTCGCGGGCGATGCGCTCGAGCGGTTCACGCTCGAGAATGCAATCAGGGGTGAGGTAATCGAAGATCCGCCGATTGAAAATGAAGAAGCCTCCATTAATCCAATCCTCAATAACGGGCTTTTCATGGAATTCCGTGACAGCGCCGTCCTTGTCGAGGCTCAGAATGCCGAAATTTGATCGCGGATGAACTGCAGTCAGAGTTGCGAGCCGGCCGTGGTTGCGGTGAAAGGCGACGAGTTCGTTCAAATCGATATCAGCCAGACCATCGCCATAAGTGACGCAAAACTCCGCCTCGCCGGTCAGATACTTCTCGACGCGTTTGAGGCGCTCACCCGTATTGACGTCGAGACCAGTCTCGACAAAGTCGATCTTCCACTCCTCACCTCGCCGCTCGCGTTGGTGCAACTGATAATCGCCCGAGCTACTCATCTCGAGAGTAAAATCCGCCGACAGCCAATGATGCTCGAGAAAGTACCGCTTGATCGAGTCCCCGAGATAGCCGAGGCAGAGAATGAACTCGTTGAGACCGAAATGAGAGTAGAGCTTGAGGATATGCCAGAGAATGGGCTGGCCCCCAATCTCGATCAGTGGCTTGGGCACCGACACGCCATGCTCGCCGAGCCGTGTGCCGCGGCCACCGCAAAGAATAACTGTCTTCATGGTTTACCTGAGAGAAGCTTCTTACTTGCGACAGAAGAAGAAACCGCCGAATTGAATTTCTGCGGCGCATCCATCGGACTGGTCTTCGCAATTGGCGCGCTCTCGTGACGCGCGTTGACCGTCACCTGCATGGCCAACATTGCCAGCAGCACGAAGAGTGAAAGCGACGATCCATGCCTTCGTCTCATGAAAGGTCTCTCTTCTTCGCATCCGCAACCCGATCCTTTTCCCAGACCTTCGAGTACTTGAGAAAGACACTGTACGCTGTCAAGATCGAGATAATCAATCCGGGGATGCCATCACGAAACCCCTGCTTGAGGATGTAGGTTCGGAGGAAGACGGCGAGTGGCACAAGCAGTAGTTCGGGGCCGTGGATGCGTCTTCCCTGCGTGTAGAGATGCTCTGCTGCCAGCGTGGTGTAGCTGTTGAGCACATCCTGGTGCTCGCGCAGATTGCGCTTGGTGTAGTGCAGGAACTCCCCATTGAGTCTTTCCGTCCGACCGCGCACTCGTGCGGTTTCGTGGGGTGCGATGCCATCCCAGTAGCTTGCCTGTTTGCGATAGAGGCGCATCTGATAGTCGGGGTACCAGGTCGAATGGTTGATCCAACGCCCGAGATAGCGCGTTCGGCGGGCGATCCAGAAACCATCGGGAAGCGACGCCGGGTCTCGCCTTCGCAGTCCTTCAATCGAGGCGCGCAATTCCTCAGTCAAGCGCTCATCGGCATCGATCCAGAGAATCCAATCGCCGGTGGTCATTGAGTCAGAGTACTCGTGTTTGTCCTTATAGCCGTGAAACTCGCGATTGAAGACGCGATCGGTATAGCGACGCGCAATCTCGACCGTTCGATCCGTTGAGTCTGAATCGACGATGACAATCTCATCGGCCCACGAGACAGTCTCGCAGACGTCAGCGATATTAGACTCCTCATTGAAGACGTTGATCTTCGCCGAAATCTTCATAGAACCACGTGTCCGAGGAATCAAGAGCGACCATTGCCATTGAGAACACGACGTAGCGCTTGACCAGTATACGATTTGCGATTGCGCGCAAGTGTCTCGGGAGTACCTTCCGCGACGACACGTCCGCCGCCTTCGCCGCCTTCCGGCCCAAGATCGATCAACCAGTCGGCCGCCTTCATGACGTCGAGATGATGCTCGATGATGATCACCGTGTTTCCGAGATCGACCAGTCGTTGCAGGACGTCGAGCAATTTGCGCACATCCTCGAAATGCAAGCCTGTGGTCGGTTCGTCGAGGATGTAGACGGTCCGCCCCGTTGCCCGCCGGGCCAGTTCCTTCGCAAGCTTTGTCCGCTGCGCCTCGCCGCCAGAGAGGGTCGTTGCTGACTGACCGAGCTTGAGGTAGCCAAGGCCAACCTCACTTAGTGTCTGCAGCTTGGATTTGATCTGTGGAATGTTCTCGAGCAACTCGAGCGCGTCGTCGATCGTCGTGTCGAGCAGTTGCGCGATATTCCGCCCCTGGTAGCGGACATCGAGAGTCTCTCGATTGTAGCGTCCTCCACGGCACACTTCGCAGGTCACATAAACGTCCGGGAGAAAGTTCATCTCGATGCACTTGAGGCCATCACCGTGACAGGCTTCGCAGCGGCCGCCTTTGACGTTGAAGGAGAATCGGCCGGGCTTGTAGCCACGCTCACGACTTTCCGGGAGCATTGAATAGAGCTCGCGGACGGCGGTGAATACTCCGGTGTAGGTTGCCGGGTTTGACCGGGGTGTTCGTCCAATCGGGGACTGGTCGATCTCGATGATCTTGTCGATGTGCTCGAGACCTTCGATGGCTGAGTGTGCGCCCGGTTCGGCAAGACTGCGATACAGCTTGCGCGCCAGTGCACGAAAGAGAATGTCCTCGACGAGCGTCGATTTGCCGGATCCGGAGACACCGGTGACGACGGTCAACAGGCCAAGAGGAAAGGCGACGTCGATGTTCTTTAGATTGTGCTCCGATGCGCCTTTGACGAAGAGCCTCTTGCCATTGGGGATCCGCCGGACCCCCGGTGTTGGTATCTTTAGTTCACCAGACAGGTACCGCCCAGTGAGCGAGTCCCTGGACCGCTCGATCTCGTCAGGTGTGCCGATTGCTACCAGCTCTCCCCCGTGCGAGCCGGCGCCTGGACCGAGGTCGACGACAAAGTCAGCGCGGCGAATGGTCTCCTCATCGTGTTCGACCACAAGAACTGTGTTTCCGATGTCGCGAAGTCGCGCGAGGGTATCGAGCAACTGCTGGTTGTCACGCGGATGAAGACCGATTGAGGGCTCGTCCAAAACGTAGAGGACGCCACGAAGCTGCGATCCGATCTGAGTCGCGAGCCGAATCCGCTGGCTCTCCCCCCCCGAGAGCGTCGATGACGGCCGGTCGAGTGTCAGATAGCCCAGCCCGACAGAGCCAAGGAAGCTGAGGCGGTCGCGAATCTCTTTGAGAATGCGCCCCGCGATCAGCTCTTCGCGCGGCGAAAGCTTGACAGCCGCGAATGCCGTCAGGGCCGATTCGATTGGTAAACCCGAATAATCAGCAATTGACTTTGCCGCGATCCTGACGGCGAGCGATTCCGGCTGAAGTCGCTTGCCCTGACAAGCGCGACAGGTGACCGGCGAAATCAAGGATTCCAGTGAACTGCGAGACTTCTCAGACCACGAGTCATCCTCGCTCTCGAGCTTTCGCAGGGTATCGACCAGCCACTGCGTCGCGCCCTTCCACTCGGCCTGATAGCGATACTCGCCATATCGAAACTCGAGCTTTTCCGGAAACCCAAAAAGAAACGCATCGCGTACCTTTGGTGGCAGCGAGGCGAACGGGGTAGCCGCGCCAACCCCGAAATGTCGCACAACGGCATTGAGGGCCTCTCTGAGATAGGTGTCGGCGGCCTTTTCAGCGCCATTGGAAAAGGACATCTCATTGACAGGGAGGTTTGGATCGCCAATCAGTTTCAACGGGTCGACTTCGAGTTTGGTCCCGAGCCCGTGACACTCGCGACACGCTCCATAGGCGCTGTTGAACGAGAAAGACCTGGGTTCCAGTTTCGGAATCGAGATACCGCAGTCAACACAGGCCATGCGCTCCGAATAGAGGTGCTCCTCGCCATCGACGACGGAAACAATGACGACACCATCAGTCAGCTTGAGTGCCGTGCGCACGGACTCCTCAAGCCTCGTCGCGATTCCGGACTTGATGAGGAGTCGATCGACGACGACCTCGATCGTGTGATTGCGTCGCTTGTCGAGCTTGATCTCCTCGTCGAGAGAGTGCATCTCACCATCGATCCTGGCTCTCGTGAAACCCGCGCGTTGAATCTTCTCGAGCTCCTTTCGGAATTCGC
>JANNRD010000430.1:0-7397 GCA_031401095.1 Acidobacteriota bacterium | reverse complement strand
ATAGCCTGACCGTGCCATCACCCCGCACCTCGACATCCAGACGTCCGGTCTCGACAAACCACCGGAGCCCATACCGTACTGCGGTTGTCCGCTGCGCCGTTGCCGCTGCGAGGGCATCGATCGTCGTCTGCCCGCCAGCCTCGCCCGAGCTTAAGACGTGCTTTGCGAGGCCACCGAGCCGGCGCAGAAACGATTCCGCCGTCACCTCCTGCGGTCGCTGTCCAAAGAAGACCACACGGCGTGGTCGAACTACACGAAGTGCCGCGCGCCATTCCTCAGGTCCGGGCGGCGCGGTCCAGATCACCAGAGTTTCCGCGCGCCGAAGCTCGTTTCGCGTCCACCCGCCGACACTCTCATCCATCTCCCGCCAGACGATTGGATCAGTACTTTGAGAGAGAACCTCATCCAGCTTTCGACGACGGTCAGCAACCCCGCTCAAGTCCTCGATCTCGAAAGCAGGCGCGCTACCAGTCACTCCGCCGTTCACTTCAAGTGACTCATTCTCCGCAGGACGCATATCGACAACCTGCATCGACACTTCCCTGGCATCCTTGAATCGACTGATGGTCAGATTGTACGCGAGGTCAAACCGTCCTGCCGGCAGCATACTCTCGCGAGCCTGCCACCATAGAATGCGCTGTTGCGTGCCAGCTTCATCCTCGACGAGGAGTTCGAGATGATTGCCTCTCGATCCCAGCTTCTTGCGGCGAACAAGACGCAGGCCCCGCGTCGCCAGATTCAGCGGCCGGTTCCCATTCCCAAATGGCGCGAGACGACGAAGGTCCTCGGCCAGGCCCAGTGAGATTTCCTCGAGGCCGAGATAGCCGTCGATCTCGAGCATCGGTTCCTCTGCCGCACCCGGGGCCATCTCGCGAACGGTCCGCGAGATGCGACGGCGGAAGTCATAGACCGAATCCCGTTTTAGTGACAGCCCGGCCGCCATTGCGTGGCCGCCGAACTTGATGACGATATCGCGATTCGCCTGGATCGCATCTGTGATATTGCAGCCCGGCACGGACCGCGCAGATCCAAAAGCAAGATCGTCTCTTTCACCCAGAAGAATGACGGGTTTGTGGTAAGTCTCAGCCAGGCGGTTGGCAACGATGCCGACGATCCCACCGCTCCACTCAGCGTGCGAAAGAACGATTGCAGCGTAGTCGACCAGCGACGGATCGCGCTCGATCATACTCATCGCGCTGTCTTCGATGAGACGCGTCTCGAGTTTGCGCCGCGCATTCATCCCCTCCAGTTGATTGGCCAGCTCGGCAGCGCGTGCCTCATCGTTCGTTGTCAGCAACTCAACGCAGGCTGTCGCATCACCCAGCCGTCCTTGCGCATTCAGTCGCGGGCCAAGCTTGAAACCGATGTCGATCTCCGTCAACTCGAGCGGATCGATCTCCGCGCGCTCGAAAAGCGCCCTTATCCCCGGGCGTGAACTGACCCGCAGCGTCTCAAGGCCGCGTTGCAAGAGGTATCGAGTATCCCGCGTCTGGATCGCGACGTCCGCGACGATTCCAAGCGCGACGAAATCGAGTAGCTCCCTCGCCAAATCCGTCGTCGCAACCTCGTTCGAGAGAGCGGCAATCAGTTGCCAGGCAACGCCAACCCCAGGAAGATCGCGGAGCGCGTGTCCAGATCTGAGTCGCATCGGATTGATGACCGCATGTGCAGCAGGCAAGGTATCGCCGAGCATGTGATGATCAGTAATGACGACATCGACTCCGGCAGCCTGCGCGACATCCACCGCGTCGTGCGCTGTGATCCCGGTATCGCACGTCATCAGAACGTCGACGCCCTTCGTCAACCAGTCGCGCAGCTTCGGCAGGTAAATGCCATGTCCCTCTCCCTGCCGGAGAGGAACGTGATAGCGAACGTTCGCACCCATCCGTCGCAGGGCATCAAACAAGAGAGCCGTTGCGGTCTGACCATCGACGTCGAAATCACCCCAGATCAGGACGCGTTGACCGGTGCTAATCGCACGCTTCAGCCGCTTGACCGCGACCTCGAGGTCGGGAAGCTCAAATGGCGATGCGGGAGTGTATGCGGCCGGATCGAGAAACGCTCTCGCAGCGGCAATTGTGGTCAAGCCAATGCGCGTCAATCGCTCGACAACCAGCACGTGGCCGCCGACGAAAGCGCGCAGCTCGTCGGGAATGCTAGCGGGCGCGGGTTCAAGCCATCGCATGAGCAGGTACCTCAGCCGGACTCAAAAGGAGATTTCCTCGATGTCGTCAAGATCGAAGGCGAGCGCAGCTGGCTTTTCAATATCGTCTTCCATCCCGTTCTCTTCGGCCACCGACTCATGAAGATCACCAGCGCGTTCGCCTCGTTCACACAGTGATCGATACGGACAGAATCGACAATGCCGGTGATTGTGTGTCAGGGGAAATTCGAAGCGGGCTGAGATGTCGTCAATGATTGAAATCAGACGTTGCTCGTCCTCTCGCAGCTTCTCTTCACTCAAGGTGAACTCGATAGTTCCGCCTTCCTCAGCGAACCAGTACGTCATGCGAATACGTTCGGGAGGAATCGGCTGGTTGTCGTTCAACCAGTCACCCGCGCTGGCGAGCACATACGGATAGACAAGGGTTTGCATGCGCTGGCCCAGCGAGTCCCGGCGCGGCTTCTTTCCGGTCTTCCAATCGACTATCAGAAAGGTCGAGTCCGGGAGAAGTGTCACCAAATCGTACTTCGCCATGACGAGCGCTTCGCCTATTGGCGCCGTCAACGTGATCTCGGGAAAACGCTTGAGTGGAAGTTGAGCCTGCCAGTCGAGATATTTGTCCCACCAGATGCGAATCTCTGGCTCACGAATCGACTTGGAGAGTGTCTCCGCCGGGATGCCAACTGCGTGCTGGTGGGCCAGGCGATGGAACTCCTGACCGTGAAGCATGTTGACTTCGTGTTCAAGCGCGGGCTCGCTTTCGATCGCCGGCCAGCGGATATCGAGCAGGTAGCGCAGCTCGAAGCGGCGCGGACAGTCAAGAAAATCCTGAAGCGCGCTCTGGCTCAATACGAAGTCTTCCGGAAGGCTCATCTTTTGTCCCTCCTCGCTGCGACTGAGAGCGCGGGCAGAGGTTTCGCGGCGATCATGTCCCCCCGCCTGCCAGTGTTCCAGGTAATGATCAACTCGGAGCGCGCTCGGGTTATCCCGACATAGAGCAACCTCAAGCGCTCCGCCGCATACTCGACACGCGCCTCCCGCGTCGCGTCGCCTTCGCGGTACGGCTCACCTGAGATAATCGCTCTCAATTGGGCTAAGCCCTCCGCCCTCAGATTGAGCCGGTTTCGCGCAAACCATTTCTCGCTCATAAAGCTGTCGAATGGATCAGCCGAGGGAAAGTCAAAGTTACTGACCGACATGAGATGGACGCGGTCCCACTCCAGCCCTTTCGCCCCGTGATTGGTCATGACGACGGCCTGGCCCTTGTATCGAGACGGATCGAACTGCTCGTCGTCATCGCTGAGACCCGTGACCTTGCGTCTGTTCATGGCGATCTCTTTCAGTTCAGCGACACATTCAGCCAATCGGTGCTCGGGGTGCAACTCCGCAAAGCTCCGCAGGTGGAGCGCGATGCTATACGCCGTTGCAATCTCCGCCGGCTCTCTGAAAACATCGTTTGCGATGGTCAGGAGCAACTCGTCGATCGGCAACACCGCGGCCTCCTGCCAACGCTGCACCAGAGAGCGAAAGTTCTCGAGCCGCTGATATCGGTCGGGAAGATCGATGCTCGAGACTGAGTCCATCAACCAGTCACTATCGCGAGGCGCGGTGAACTGCTCGACAGGTGATGCGCGCCGGAGCAGCGTCGCCACCGCCAGGGTCTCCGGATCCTCACGCTGATCGCGACGCCAGACGGTAAAGGCCTCACTGAGTGCGTGCGCATCGATCGGTGCGACAAGGAAGCTCATGATCCGGAGCAGCGATCCCGCGACCTGGCGCGTCGCAGTCGTCGCACGCAGCATCTCCGTGTGTTTGATCTGCCGCTCGCGAAGGACTTTTGCCATCTCAGCACCGGTGACATTGGTCGGCAACAGTATCGCGAGAGTCTTCTCGGGGTTCTCCGCGAGCCAGACTCGCACCGATTCAGCAACGAAGACACGTTCCTCTTCGGGCGTCATCTCCCGATCAATGTACAACTGCAGTGTCGTCGCCGTGTCTTGCGGATTGCCCTCACTCAATGGGCGGATCAGTGGCGCTGTCAATGGCCTCCGCAGGCGGATCGATTCGATCGGATGCGAGAGTGACCATTCGATCAGTCGATTGGCCAGATCGATGATCGCCGGCGCGCTCCGGCCGCTATCCGGGAGCTCGCGACTGACGACGCCAGGCTCATCCAGAAAGGCTCTCAGATACTTCGGATTTGCCGTGGTGAATGTCTCGTAGATCGCCTGATTTGGATCCCCGACCCGGATCCAATTTCCGTTCTCTCCAACCAGGCGACGGAGTATTTCCTCCTGAAGCTTGCTACTGTCCTGCGCCTCGTCCTCGAGAATAAAGGGCCAGCGGTGACGGAGGCGATCGAGAAAATCAGCGTCGGCTTCGAGTGCATCGAGCGCCAGCCGGATCAGGTCCTGGAAATCAGCGGCGCCACGATAACGAAGACTGCGCTCGTACGCTTCATAAATGTTGACGCACATTTCACCGAGCGGGACGGCTCCCTGATAGGCGCTGAGCGCGGCGCGCAGACCTTCAGGTCGCTTTCTGAAGTCCTTTGCCTGGCGGATGAAGTCGAGTGCGATGTCGACACTCTCCTCACGCCAGAGCCATCGCGGCCGATCCTTCTTCCGTTCTTCCTCCTTGATGTACTGCTCGACGCCAAAATCGCGCTGAGCGTTGAACCAGGCGTTGATGGCCTCTTTGACAATCTCGCGTGTCGCATAATCATCGAGAATCTGAAAGTCATCGGCCAAACCGACAAGCCCTGGGCGCTCGCTGACAATGTCGTTCGCCAGTCCGTGCAGGGTTCTCACTCGGTAGAGTGTCCCGAGATCCCCCTCATCGAGGAAATCACGCACCTGTTGCTCGAACTTTCCACGAGCTGAATTGACAAGCGTCACTACCAGCACCTGCTGACCGCGTCCGAGTTTTGCTTCGCGAACGAGATTGGCAGCGAGGAGTGAGAGCGTCCATGTCTTGCCGCTCCCGGGCACCGCGGCAACACCCATCTTCCCGCCGGTGTACTTGAGAATCTCCGCCTGTTTCTCGCGGGGAGCTGGGTGCGTCCTAGTCATTCGCCTTCTCCCCGCCTGCTGAATCTTCCGAGGACGACTGGTTGAGACGCCTCAACAGCACATCGAAGACGACTCTCAGCTCACCCATCTGCTCGAAACCACGTTCATTAAACTGACTGTATCCGATAAATATCTTTCGGCGACATCGCTTGATGAGTCCGGTGACGACGCGGTGGAGCATTTCCTGCGATGTCGCGAACTCGTCAGCTTCGTTCCAGACATGACCATCGCGCCACTGAAGACTGAGTACATACGGTTGAGTCAACGGCTGGTAGAGGCGCCGGCCCCACGCTGGGCTGTCGATATTCAGCCAGAATTGATAGTCGACCGCCTGGTTACTGAGGAGGAAGGTATAAGCAGGTGCGATGAGCACAGCGTTTGGCCGCTTCTTCCACGATTGAGGCTCGTACTGATCGGCGATGACACCTGAGTCGACCATCTTCACGTACTCGTTGCCGATATCAGTCTCGGTCTCCATCTGCGTCAATGTCTGCCTGAAGCTGCGCGAAGAGTCGACCAGGCTCGCCGTCACACGAGCCGTATCAAAGCCCTTATGAAAGCCGAAGCCCTTCTGCGAAAGCACCTCGCCAAAGAGGCGGCTGAAGAAAACATCGATCGGTGCGGCTGCGTCAGCCTTGTAGCGCTCGATCCAGTTCCTCAACCGATCGTAACGCGCGCCAAAGACCTCTGAGATGCGCGCGCGCATCTCAGCATCGTTGACTCCGCTGAATGGGCGGAGTTCGTTGGCCTTGAAGAGGACTTCGGCGAGCAGCGTCGCGCGCGCGAGGTCAATCTCGGCGATGGCGGCGACGAGTGTCTGGATGATGTCAAACTTCTTGACGTGATATCTCTGGTCGAATTCCCATTTCGGATGAGCCAGCTTGGCGATGGTCAGTAACGCGCGCGCGGCCGCCTCCGCCCGCAAAGGGCGCGATGGCCGCAGCGTGTACGTCTCGACACCGAGGTTCTCAAGGCGAGTGACCAGTGAGAACCGTAGAGAATCACTCAGCAGCGGCGCGAGGATGACGATCTCACTCGCCTTCACTCCCTGTTCGGTGATCAAACCCGATGTCGATCGCGCCACCCAGTCGAGCATCTGCGTGTGGAACCGGCTTTGGCGCGAATCGGTGTAAGCAATCGCTGCCTGCGCCACGCCCTTCCGCCTTCGAGAAGGGGCTGGAAGCGGCTCATCAGACATCGCGGAGTGGACTTCCGAGAGCAGAGCCTGCGTATCGGAGCTCATGACGCGAGTGTCGTCGAGTGAAACCTTTGTTTCACATTCTGCCTTGAGCGTCAGCGCGTTGACCTCATCCGCACCGAGAAAGCGGCGGTAGCCGGCATCCGTGTCGTAGATGAGCAGGGCGGAGCGACCATGAGGGAGCCAGGACTGCAGCAGCCGATGAGTCGCCGGCGTGTCCTCCTCCAGGTTATCCGCGATCAGATGAGCGAAACGGCCAGTCAGATATGAGCGCGGGGCCTCAAGCTTCCACAAACGATCCATGAAGAGGGAAACCTGGAGTGAGAAGTCGATGAGATTCTGATTGACACAGTAGTCGCGGAAGAGATTGGCACACGCCTGGGCGTCATCGTAAATGTGGAGCTTCTCCTGATCGCCACCTGAAGCGGTCTTCAGACGGCGAGCAAAGTCCGTATAAGGAAAACCGACGAGCGATGCCTTGTTGAGGTTGTCGACTATCTGGCTATAGAGCCGGGCGCGGTTGATTTTGACACTATTGAAATAGTCATTCGTTTCGATAACGGGGCCGATGAGGCTGGCCATGAGGTACTGCACCATCTCGAGGGAGAGAAAGACGGGGCGCCGGCCGGGCTCGGCGATGAGCGGCCAGAAAAGGCTGACGATATGACGTGAGAGACTCCCGAGGGTGGTGACGGTGACTTCGGCACCGGCTTTGCGACGGGGATTGCGCATCTCACGATAGTAGGGAAGCGCCAGTCGCTTCTGTGGAACGATAATGAGGATCGAGTGGGCGGGAACACCAGCAGCGAGAAGATGGCGCAACCGGTGAACACCGGTCGTCGTCTTACCGGCGCCGGCGATCCCCTCAAGGAAGATCCTGCTCTCGACGGGAGACTCTGCGATGGCTGTTTGTTTTACTGTAAGTCTGATCTGCCTAATATATGGATTACTGGCAATGGACGCA
>JANNRD010000429.1:0-2902 GCA_031401095.1 Acidobacteriota bacterium | reverse complement strand
TGCTTCAAAGGGTATGTACAAGCTCGAGCCGGCCGTTGCGGACGGCGGAGAAATCATCATCTACGCGCCCCACATCGACGAGGTCAGCTACACTCACGGACGGATACTGGACGAGATCGGCTATCACGTCCGAGACTACTTCCTTAAACAATGGGACAAGTTCAAGCACTATCCAGGCGGGGTCCTTGCCCACAGCACTCATTTGCGCGGTCTTGGGACCTACGATGAGGAGACCGGTATCGAGAAACCGCGCATCAAGGTCACACTCGCAACCCGCATTTCTCCTGAACGATGCCACCTTCTCAACCTCGACTATCTTGACCCCGATGAGATAAAGCCAGAGGAATGGCAGAACCGGGAGTCCGAGGGGATTCTTCTTGTACCGAAGGCCGGAGAAATGCTCTACCGTGTCAAACCTCAAACCGCTTTCAGCACGGGCGATTGAATTGCCCCTCTCGAGGTGGTATCCGCATTTCTTCTCTGTGTTTTTCTCTGAGTCTCAGTGTCTCTGTGGTTCATTAGCAACAACTACTGCCACTTTTGGAGCACCCCAAGTTCTATGAACGACTTTACTCGAGAGTTCGCCGTTCTCAATGAACTCAATCGTCAGGCTGGGGCCATCGTCCGGCGATACTACGGCACGAGCATCGAAGTCGAGCGCAAGTCCGACCAGTCACCAGTCACCGAAGCTGACCGTGAGGTTGAGCGCTTTCTGCGTGGAGCTCTGACAAAACACTTCCCCGATCACGCGATTTATGGCGAAGAGTATGGGGCGAGCGGTAAGGCGGGATCCTATCGCTGGATCATTGACCCGATCGACGGGACGAAGTCGTTCCTCATGCGTACGCCGCTTTTTGGGACTCTCATTGCCCTCGAGCGAGATGGCCAGCCGATCCTCGGGTCAATCTTCCTTCCAATTCAGAACCAATTGCTGATTGGATCAAAAGAGACGGGTACTTTTCTGAATGGCGAACGCTGTGAGGTGTCGCAAACCAGGGAACTCTCGAGGGCGCGGTTACTAATCACGGATCCGAGCGTTCTTGTCGGAGAGGATCGTCATCGCGGAATTGAGGCCTTGTGCCAGCGGGTTGAGATCACTCGCGGCTTTGGTGATTGCTTCGGGTACTTTCTTGTGGCTTGCGGGGCAGCAGACATCATGGTCGATCCGGTGCTTGAGTATCACGATGTTGCAGCACTAGGGCCAATCGTCGAAGGCGCCGGAGGAAGGCTCTCGAACCTTGATGGTGGCAATGATCTTCATGCCCGTAATGCAGTGGCGACCAATGGGCATTTGCACGAAGAGGTCGTCCGCGTCCTCAGCGGACGCTAGCGGAGACGTTCGGGGGAGGTCACGACTCCGCGACCGATAAGATCCTCGATGGCGCTCTCATCACAACCGAGCTCGCGCAAGACTTCAAGTGAGTGTTGACCAACCTCAGGGGCGAGTCGAGGTCTGACCTTGCTGGCTCCATCAACATTGACAGGGCTGTTAACCGTTGAAATCGTCCCAAGTGCCGGATGGTCAAGCTCCGCAAAGACACCATTGGCAAGCATTTGAGGGTCGCTGGCTACTCGATTCATCAAGGGGATTGACCCCCAGACGATACCCTCCGCGCTGAAAATCAATTCCCATTCGGCCATGCTGCGCCTGCTGATCGCCTCATCCAGCAGCGAGATCACCTGCTGGTTGTTTTCCGATCGCGCCTCGGATGTCGCGAACCTCGGATCGTCGATCAGTTCGGGACGCGCGATTGCCCGGCAGACCCTCCCCCAATCCCGCTTCTTATCTATGCAACAAAACATGAAGCGTTGCCCGTCACCAGTTTCGTATTGATTGACCAGCGGGTTGATCGTCGTCAAGCGGGTACGCCTCGGTGGGAACGTTGCGCCGACCATCGCAGCCTGGATCTGACAGCTATTGCTCCATGCACCCGTAGCCATGAGCGAGGTCGAAACCTTCGCTCCACGACCGGTCAGTTGCCGTTGATAAAGGGCGAGCATGATCGACCCAAAAAGAGCCAGTGAGACCGGATGGTCACCCGACCCGCATGGGGGTGCCCCCGTCTGTACCGCAAGATCGTAAATGATGCCGGTCAAGCCCGAGCGGGCCCAGTATGCGGTCGTATCGTAGCCAGGCTTGTTTGTGTCCTCTCCCTCGACGCCATAGCCGGTGACGTGCGCGTAGATGAGTTGAGGTCGGATGGACGAAAGTTCCTCATAACCCACATTGAACTTTGAGACCAATTGAGGCGAGTAGTTGGTGATGAAGATATCCGCGGTCGCAACCAGGGCGTGCAGTAGACTGCGCCCGGTCTCATCCTCAAGATCAAGGGCGAGGCTCTTCTTGTTGCGGGCGTCGAGTATCCAGCAATAGTTGTGCTCGGATGAGGGCATGCCAGGAAGAAATGAGAGCGCGCGATAAGGATCGCCGTGCGGCGGGCGTTCGATCTTGATGACTTCGGCGCCAAAGTCGGAGAGGATGGTCGCCGCTGCCGGTCCCGCAATGTAGGTTCCGCAATCAATCACTCGCAAGCCGGACAGAATACCTTCGAGTTCGTTCATTCAAAGCTGCTCCATCGAAAACATGACAACGCAGGTCCAGGGTTTTGACGTCTGGACGCTCGGCAACAACGAGATCGTCTAACGCGATTACAATTCTACAATAACGGTAGTCGCGCTAACGGACACCTTACTTGCTCTGAACGATCGACGCTCAAGGGGCGGACAATGCGGTCAATCGGCCGTCCTCCGTAGAGTTGGTCGTTGCTCGAAGCCGCCAGCACGAGGTTCAGCGGCAACTACCGCGGGCATTCCGCACTAGGGCTTGTTAGCTTGTCCGAACTTCGTTTGGCTGGTTTCGGAACGGAGCAGGCCACCCAGGGCGATTCGAGTGACCTGCGCG
>JANNRD010000428.1:0-7191 GCA_031401095.1 Acidobacteriota bacterium | reverse complement strand
AAAAATGGAGATTCGCCGGGCAACAATCGCTGATGGGCTGAGGATACACGAGCTGATCAACCATTTTGCCAGTCAGGAGCTGATGCTGCCTCGACAGCTTTTGAGTGTCTATGAGAACATCCGCGATTTTCATGTCGCGGTCATAGATGGGCGTGTGGCGGGCTGTTCAGCGCTGCATTTTACCTGGGGAGATATGGCCGAGGTTCGATCGCTCGCGGTTGATCCGAGTGCAGGTGGTCGAGGCATTGGCAGAGCCCTGGTTGAGGCGAACATTTCCGAAGGTCGTGAGCACAATCTCGTTCAGGTTTATGCGTTTACTTATGTCACGGATTTCTTTTCAAAACTCGGATTCCGTGTCGTGGCGCACGAATCGATGCCGCGAAAGGTCTGGATGGATTGCGTCAACTGCCACAAGTTTAACTGCTGCGATGAAGTCGCGATGGTACTTGATCTCGTCGAGAATGCAAAACCCGAGCCCTTCGACATCAGTCAGGTCAATGTTCCAACAGTGCGGCCGAACGTCCGCTGAGCGTGGTCACGATGGCAGAAATCGCACCAGTGCGGCAATCATTTTCCGGGAGTGAACACTGGGAGTCCCGGGAGCGAACAAATCTGAGCCTCGAGCGCTGTCGCCCCCAGCGCCGGAATTGCAATTTCTGCAATCTTTCGGTGGTTAATGATGGGTGGCACGAAAATTGGTTAATGGGAGAGTGAGTTCTTTGAAGTCTGAGCCAAAACGCATTCCGAAGGGTACCTCAAGAGAGAAGCGGGGAGTGGATGTTCTTGGGTCTATTCCTGAGCAATCAAGCACACCGAGGGGATTTCGTGCCGCGGCCGTCAGATGCGGCCTCAAAAAGCAGGGGTATGATCTGGCCGTCATCTTCTCGGATCAGCCAGCCGTCGCCGCTGCTGTCTTTACTCAGAATCTGGTCCAGGCTGCACCAGTGATGCTCTCGCGAGAGCATCTTCGTCACAAGCAGCACCGGGCGATTCTGGTCAATTCGGGAGGCGCCAACGCGTGTACCGGTGAACCAGGTCTTGAGGATGCCCGTCGCTCGGCGCTTGTGCTGGCACGCTTTCTCGGCTGCGATGAGCGCGAGGTGCTCGTCGCCTCAACTGGGGTCATCGGCATGCGACTTGACATGACCAAGGTTGAGCGGGGTATCACCGAGGCAGCAGCATCTCTCGACCGCGAGACCTTCCCCCGCGTCGCCGAGGCCATCATGACTACCGACACGCGGCCGAAGCGCGCCTTCAAGGAAATGCGCATCGGCGGCAGGAAAGTGATGATCTCCGGCGTCGCAAAGGGCTCGGGAATGATCCATCCGAATATGGCGACACTCCTTTCGTTTGTTTTGACGGATGCATCCATCTCACGGCCGGCGCTCCAGGCAGCTCTTCGACATGCAGTCGACCACAGTTTCAATCGCGTCACTGTTGATGGAGACACCTCAACCAATGACACACTTCTTGTTCTGGCAAATGGCGCGGCGGAGAATCGCAAGCTCGCGACCACGGGAGATGCGGATTTTGTGAGGTTTAGAGATGCCTTGACGAGCGTCACAGAAGCGCTCGCGATTCAGGTTGCAAGGGACGGTGAAGGCGCGCGAAAACTGATCATCATCGAGGTCAAACGCGCGCCAACTCTTCGGGATGCTCACCGGATCGCTGAAACCATCGCGACCAGTCCGCTGGTCAAGACCGCGATCGCCGGCGGCGACGCCAATTGGGGAAGGATTCTCGCCGCAGCCGGGCGCAGCGGCGCGCGCTTTGATCCCGCACATGTCGAGATCAGAATCGGGAACCTTGTCGTTGCACGGCGCGGTCAGGGCCTGCTGTTTAGCGAAGAACACGCCGCCGAGATTCTCGAGCGAGATGAGGTGAAGATTGTCGTGGACCTTCATCAGGGCCAGGCCGAAACCAAAGAATGGACCTGCGATCTGACGGAGGAATATATTCGGATCAATGCGGATTACCGGTCGTAGAACTGAAGGTACTTGAGGGCTTTGACGGTCCTGAATTCCATTTTTTTGCAACCGTTTAGCCTCGTGGGTCGTAGAAGCTCGCGAGCCGTAAGAGGGCAACAGAACTGTCGAGACATTGATTTAAGGGAGAGGAAGCAGTTATGAGTAACAGTCTGGGGCGTTTTGCCCATAAGTTCGCAGGGCTGACGCTTTGCTTTGCGTGCGCTGTGCCTGTCACAGCCCAGGTTCCCGCAGCGGCGTCGCAGGCTCAGCCGCCACCGCGTTCACAGCCGATTGCCGAGCGGACGGTGGGTCTCGAGCCGGGTAAGGTTCTGCGTTGGACGCTCCGTGACGCCGTCATCGCCGCGCTCGAAAAGAATGTCGATATCGATATTGAGCGCGAGAATGTCAGACTCGCCCAGTTTGACATTGATGGCGCCCGTGGTGCGTACGATCACATCACCTCTTCGAATATCAGTTATCAGGACCTCAAGAGTCCAAACGCGTTCCTCTTTAGCGGTACGGCCCAGAACTTTGTCACACGCGATACCATGACGTATAACTTTGGTATCTCGCAGGCTGTCGAGAAGGGTGGTGGCACCTATGCGGTCACCTTTAACAACGGACGTGTCGGTTCGAACACTCAGAACTTCACGCCCCAGTTCAATCCAAACCTTGGTATCCAGTATACGCAGCCGCTCTTTCGCAATCTGAAGTTCGACAACAATCGCCGGCAGATCAGGATCGCAAAGAAGCGACTCGACCTCTCTGACGCCGTCTTCCGTCAGCGCGCCATTTCTATCATCTCGAGCGTCCAACAGGCCTATTGGGATCTGGCCCTCGCGATGCGTGATGAAGAGATTCAGCGTGATGCCGTTAAGCTGGCTGACACGCAGCTAAACAACAACCAGCGCCAAGTGGAAGTTGGGACGCTGGCGCCGATTGATGTGGTCAGCGCGGCAGCTCAGGTGGAGACACGCCGCCAGCAGGTGTTTCAGGCGATGAATTCGGTAGCACAGGCGGAGAATGGTCTCAAGGCTCTGACTGTTGATGGAGTAAATTCGGACATCTGGTCGGCGCAGATCATTCCGGTGGAGCCGTTTGAGATTCAGCAGGTCATGATGCCACTTCCGGACGCCCTCAAACTTGCATTCGAGAATCGCCTTGAGCTGCGACAGTACTCCCTGCAGAAAGACATCAACCAGATTGACATCGACTTCTTTAAGAACCAGCTCAAACCCCAGATCGACCTCGTCGGAGGCTACAACATGGTCGGTCTCGGGGGAACGCCCCGCCCGGGGGTCCCCCCTGGTCAGATATTCCCTCAGTTTGTCGGCAGCTACGGGACCGCGCTCAAGGAGCTTTTCAAGAATGAATTCAGAACCTGGAGCGTCGGTGTCCAGTTCAACTTCCCATTGCAAAACCGGGTCGCCAAGGCCAACTATGGCCGCGCGCTTGAGACCGACAAGCGGATCGATCTGCAAACGCGCGCTCAGATGCAGAACATCGAGCATGAAGTGCGCAATGCCGTGCAGTCGCTCGAGACGGCGAAGATGAGAATTGGAGCGTCGCGCGCGGCTCGCGAGTACGCTCAACAGCAACTCGACGGTGAGACCAAGAAGTTCTCCGCAGGTATGTCGACGACCTTTCTCATCCTCACTCGCCAGAATGAGCTGGCCCAGGCCCGCGGTACCGAGCAACGCGCCCTCGCCGACTACAATAAGGCTGTCGCAGAGCTCCAGCGAGTCATCTCCACCACGCTCGCAAGCAACAGCATCGATATCAAGCCAGCTAAGTAAGCTGACGGTCGGTTGACTATCTACAAAGGGCACGCCAGGTGGCGTGCCCTTTCTTACGGCTTTTGCCCAATCATTGCTGGGATGACAGATAGGAATGAATCACTTGTCTTTGCACGGGAGTTGCGAGGACAGTGCTGATCCGGACAGATGACCCGCAGGTGCTTCTAAGGAGCGCCTACCACCGCGCGCCCTTCGTCTTCGTCTTGATTCGGCAGAGATACATATCGGCAGTGATGTAGAGCGTCGATCCATCGTCACCCCAGGCACAGTTTGAGGTTGCTTCGCCGATCTCGATCCGGCCCAGCATCTTGCCATCGGGCGCGAGGATATGAATACCGCCCGGCCCAGTCGCAAAGAGGATGCCACTGCTGTCGACCTTCAGGCCATCGGGGAGCCCAGGTGCCGTCCCAACCAAGCTCGTCACATCCGCCAGAATTCTTCCCTTCTCCAGAGTGCCATCCGTCTTCACCGGAAACGCCATCCAGATCGCGCTCTTCGGATACGATTGAGCAACATAAAGCGTCTCTTCATCAGGAGAGAACGCAAGCCCATTCGGTCGAGTCATTTCTCGCGTCAATAGCGTCAGTTTGCCATCGACCGAGAGGCGATAGACTCCGCAAAAGTCGAGCTCGCGGCCAGGATCGTCCCAATTCTTTGGCAGTCCGTAGGGAGGATCGGTGAAGTAAAGGTCTCCATTTGACTTGTAGACAAGATCATTCGGACTGTTCAATCGTTTTCCCAGATAGTTATCAACGAGCGTCTTCTTACCACCCTCGCGTTCAAGCCTTGAGATACGTCGATCGCCGTGTTCACACGAAATAAGCCGTCCCTCCGCGTCCAGAGTCAGCCCATTACATCCCGGTTCCTTGCCGTACTCCGAAACTCCAGTGTAGCCCGAGGGCTTCATATAGAGACTGACGCCGTCGCCCTCTTTCCACTTCATGACAGAATTCCGCGGAATATCCGAGAAAAGCAGGTAGCCGCCGTTCTTGACCCACAACGGGCCTTCGGACCAATCAAACCCGGAAGCGAGCACTTCGATCTTCGCCTCAGCCGGTATTAATGCATCGAGTCGGGCGTCGAGCCGGTGAATCCTGCCGATCGAAGGAAAGTTTCTTGTGTCTTGCATCGTCTAGGCTACCCCGAGGGAAAGGAGAGCGGTCATCACGAGGATGGGGAGAAAAAGCGTCACTCGCGCGCGCATCAATTCCTCCCGGCCGACGGCGTTGCTTTTGCGTTTCCGCGCTTCTGAGAAATCCGTTCCACTTCCGACATGACTCGCAGAAGATTCTCTCCCAGAATCTTTCTGACATCGCTTTCAGCGTACCCGAGTTTAAGCAGCTCGTAGGTGATTACCGGATACTTCGAGACATCATCGATCCCCACCGGAGTGGCATCGAGAGGGATTCCATCGAGATCAGCTCCGAGGCCGACATGATCTATCCCGGCCACCCTTCTGATATGGTCGAAGTGATCGATCAGAACCTTGAGTGGCGTCTTCTCTTTGACACCATTGGCTGCCTGCCAGGCGTCGAGCTCGGCGGTCGCGCGCTTCGGATCGTTCGGGTACTTCTCGCGGAGCTCATCGCCAAGGGCCCGTGAGCGGAGTGTCACGTCGGCCTTCCTCGGGTCGATGAATCCGTCGTAGAAGTTGACCATGACAACACCGCCGTTACGCCCGACGGCTCTCAACATGTCGTCGGTCATATTGCGCGTATGATTTGCGAGCGCCCGCGCCGAAGAGTGTGACGCGATGACTGGAGCCTCAGTCGTTTCGATGACATCAAAGAACGTCTTGTCGGAAACGTGTGAGATATCGACCATCATTCCAAGTCTATTCATCTCGCGGACTACCTGCCTGCCAAACTCGGTGAGCCCATTGTGATGTTTCACGCGCGGGTTGTTCAAGTCACCCTCGGCATCCGCCCAACCGTTGGTGTTCGTGTGGGTCAGAGTCATGTACCGGACACCGAGCTTGTAGAACATTCGCAGAGCGTGAACGCTGTCCTCGATCGCGTGGCCTCCCTCAATTCCCATGAGGGCCGCCACCTTTCCGGTACGCGCGATGCAGCGGATGTCATTCGCAGTGAACGCCATTTCAAGTGCGTCAGGATGACGCCCGGCCTGATCGTAAACGATGTCGATCATATCGAGGGCGCGCCGCGCTGCCCCTCCACCTTGCGCAGGTAACTTGCCGACAAACTCACGCCCGACATAGATTGCAAAAAACTGGGCATCGACGCCGCCACGCTTGAGGCGCGCATTGTCAGTGTGCGTCTTCATCTTCCCGCCCAAACCGACGCCGGTCATTCCCAGATCGAAACCCTCATCGAGGATCGCCGAAGTGACATCGTTGTGTGTGTCGATGACTATCGCCTCGCGATGAACTCGGTTTGCCCGCTCGCGCAGCGCGCTCTCACTCTCCGGTCTCGCGCCGCTTTTGTTTCCGGTGGCGTTCTGCGTCCTTTGGGTGCCCGATGATCGAGCAACAGCCCACGCCGACAACCCGACGAAAAGAACAATCGATCCCAATATCGCGGCAAGAGTTGTTCTGGTGTTTGACATATCGCTGGACTGCCGTGTCAGTGTCGAGTTGGTTTGAGCGCGACGTTGAAATTGAGGGCCTTCAAGTCGAGTTGGTAGAACGCGGAAAAGCCGGGGTAGCGCGCCGATCCTTGCAGTTCTTCTTCGATGCGCAGCAGTTGATTGTACTTCGCGATCCGGTCAGTCCGCGAGGCTGAGCCCGTCTTGATCAGTCCCGCGTTTGTCGCCACCGCGAGATCAGCGATAAAAGGATCCTCGGTCTCACCGCTGCGATGCGAAATGACTGCAGTGTAGTTGTTTGTTTTCGCCATCTCGATTGCGTCGAGCGTCTCAGTCAGCGTTCCGATTTGATTGACCTTGATGAGAATCGAATTGGCTACCATTTCATCCACGCCGCGCTCGAGATAGGCGGTGTTGGTGACGAACAGGTCGTCCCCGACGAGTTGGACGGTACTGCCAAGCCGATCCGTCAATTCGCGCCACCCTTCCCAATCGTTCTCTGCCAGTCCATCTTCGAGCGAGATGATTGGATACTTCCCCGCCCAGTCGGCCCAGTACTCGACCATCTGTGTCGAACTCAGCCGGCGGCCATCGGACTTCTTAAAGACATACTGGCCGTCTTTGAAAAACTCAGAAGCAGCAGGGTCGAGAGCGATCGCAATCTGCTCTCCCGGTGTGTAACCCGCCGCGCTGATTGCCTCCAGAATTGCCTCGATCGCCTCATCATTGGATCTGAGACTGGGCGCAAACCCGCCCTCATCGCCGACGCTCGTCGCGTAGCCACGCTTCTTGAGCACTCCCTTGAGTGTATGAAACACCTCGGCGCCCCAGCGCAGCGCTTCCGCAAACGTCGGCGCGCCCGCGGGGACGATCATGAACTCCTG
>JANNRD010000427.1:0-2683 GCA_031401095.1 Acidobacteriota bacterium | reverse complement strand
GTTCATCGCTAGCGAGATCTCTGTTACATACCACTAGTAAGATATCTCAGTGATCTCGAAAGCAGGCTCTTGAGCTGAAGAACCATCCTCGGATTTGGAGGAGATATGGTTGAGAGTTCTTTCGGCGCGCGGTCAGAGCTGGCGCGCCCAATAGTTCATGGTCTTCTGTTTGTCTTCCTCTGTTTTACAGGCTTAACGGCCTGGCTGCCCGACCCTTGTTTTGCCTCCGCGGTGCCGTCGAGTGGTCAGGGCGGGGCTCCGACCACTTTTGCGTTAACCGGCATCGTCCGCAACCAGAGCAACCAAATCGTCTCCGGTGTGCGCATCTCAGTCACCGATGAAAACAACCGGACCGTCCATTCGAGCTTCGTCGAAAGCAATGGACGCTTCACCGTCAGGGGGCTGCAGCAAGGCAGATTCACCCTGCGCATTGAAACCACTGGCTCGCCCTACGAAGAGTATTCGCAGCCTGTCGATCTTCAGTCACTGCGCCAGTTCGGTGGAAACGAGATGATCCCGGTGGATGTCGTCCTTAAGGTTAAGAGGGGCAATGACCCTTTAGCCCGCGCTGGCTCCCTCTTTGTTCAGGACGTACCCAAGGCCGCGCGGACTGAATACGAGCGTGGTGCGAAGGACGTCAAGGCCAACAAGACTGATTCGGGGATCGCTGCTCTCAAGAAAGCGATTGAGATATTCCCGAACTACTTTGACGCGCTCGAGATGCTTGGCACGGAATACGTCAAAGGCAATCAGCACGAACTGGCACTGCCACTTCTGACACAGTCCATTGACATCAATAGAAGCGCGCCAAAAGGCTTGTATGCGCTCGGCGTAGTCTACTTGAGACTCAACCAATTGCCAGAGGCGATTGGGGTCCTGGAAGAATCTGCAAAGATAGATTCGAGCAATCCCAACACCCAGATGATGCTGGGGCTGGCGTATGCCAACAACGGCGGTGCCGAAAAGTCCGAGGCCGCATTCAAGAAAGCGCTGCAACTTGGCGGGCCGGCGGCAGCAGAGGCTCACTATTATCTGGCGGGGCTGTACAACAAGCAGGAGCAATATCGCAAAGCCTGGCAGGAACTTGATCTCTTCCTGCGAGACTCGAAATCGGTGAAAGATCCCGCCCAGATCAAAGCCATGGTTGCTAGTTTGAAGGAGAAGGAGAAGACACAGCTCTCACGCCCTGCACACCCGACAGCAGCTGAATCGCCAACAATCAACTCGCCTCTGCCTCCCCGAGCGGCTGCATCCAACGCCTCGTCGTCAGCGTCACCCGCGGCCGGCAGCGCTGGCTTGATTGATTCTATTGGGCCAGCCAGTGAGCCTGGAGCTACGGAATCCGCTGCATCCAAAACCATCGAGCCCAAGCCGGTTCCCAATACGTCAACACTCGGGCCTGTTCCACCACTATCACCGGAATACGTCGAGCTACTGCGTCAGGCTGAAGCCAGTGGAGTGTCAGCGCACACGCGTTTGCTTGATTTCACCTACCAGTTGAAGAAGACGCACCGTGTGCTGAATGAGCGTGGCATCGGAGTTCAGACGCAGGAGCAGATATTTGAAGCCTACCCGATTCGCGGCGAGCATGTCTTGATTCTACTCAGCCGGAATGGACAGGCGTCCAGAACCATGTCTGAAGATCGCAGGATGGCGGCGAAACAGTTGGAAGAAGCGACGCGTCCAGGGAAGAGTGGGTCTGCTCAAGAGATGGCTGCTGAAAAAGAGCTCGAGGGCTACATTACAGCAGGCGCGACTGGTGTGTATCAAGGCAGGACGGGGTATGTTTCGATCAACGTTTCGACGATACTCCAGTCGTGCGAGTTTTTCTCCCCGCGCGTCGAAACGGTGAGTGGCCGTCAGATGGTGGTCCTCAATTACCGTCATCGAGCCGGAATGAAACTGGCTGGCAAGCACGCCTATATCGCCGGATTGGTCGGCACGGTTTGGATTGACCAGGCGGATCGAATCGTGGCGCGTTTGGAAGGCTGGCCGTTGACGACGGCAGCTTTCGACCTGGTTCAATCCACGGCACCGCACGATGAGGCGGCATTGATTTATCAGCAGGGCCGCCAGCCGGACGGGTCCTGGTTCCCGACGGTCATTCGCATGAACGCGGGAGGTCGGGCTGAGTTGTTCGATGGGCTAAATTGGGACGTCGTCTTCGAATTCGGCAACTATCAGCGCTTCAACACCAGCGCGAGCGAAAAACTGAACGACCCATCCAAATCAAAACCATAAGACTGAGAGAAGTATCTCTTCCCGGCGGATATGATGCCACTGATAACTTGAGAGAACTCTTTGATGGAAGCAGGGAAGCAATTGGCCCTGCTTGAAGGGGCAAGCCATGATCCCCGTCTCTTTATTCAATCTCGTCCTATCCTTGTCCGCGTTCCAGAGTTATGTGGTCATGGGATCGGTCCGCGATCAAGCGGGGCAGGCCGTCGGAGGCGTCCGAGTCTCTGTCACGGATGAAAGTTTCCAGTCGATCCGAAACCTCTTTGTTGACAACTCAGGGCACTTCACCATCAGAGGCCTCGTTTCCGGGCGGTACACATTCCGCATTGAAACCACGGGGACTGCTTTTGAAGAACAGATTCAATCCCTGGAATTGTCTGCCATCCGCATCCGCTCCGGCAGCAGTGAGACCGTCCCACTCGACTTCGTCCTCAAACCGAAAAGG
>JANNRD010000426.1:0-3232 GCA_031401095.1 Acidobacteriota bacterium | reverse complement strand
CGGAAGTGCCTGACGCGATTCGCCGCGCACGCGAAGCGGGGATTCGGGTGGTCATGGTCACGGGAGATCATCCGGCAACGGCATTGTCGGTCGCCCACGAGGTCGGGATCGCCGCGGGCCGCGTCCTCACCGGCAGCGAGTTGGAAACGATGTCGATCGAACACCTGCGCGAGGCCGTGAGGGAGACAAACATCTTTGCGCGCGTCTCGCCTGAACATAAGCTGCGCCTTGTCGATGCGCTCAAGCAGAACGGTGAGATCGTTGCCATGACGGGCGACGGAATCAACGATGCGCCAGCGCTCAAACGCTCGGACGTGAGCGTCGCGATGGGCGAGCGCGGTAGTGATGTTGCGCGAGAGGTGGCCGATTTGGTTCTCATGGACGACAACTTTGCGGCGATCGTCGCGGCGATCGAGGAGGGCCGCAACATCTATCAGAACATCCAGAAGTTCATCCGCTTTCTCTTCTCCACTAACTTCGACAGGACTCTGCTTGTGGTAGGAGGTGCCATCGGCGCGGCACTCATGGGGTTACATGATGAGACAGGTGCAATTCTGCTTCCCTTGACGGCCGTGCAGTTGCTCTGGGTCAATATTGTGACGGACGGCCCTCCAGCGTTGGCGCTCGGTCTGGATCGGGATTCCGGCGTTATGCGACAGCGGCCTCGCGACCCCATCTCTCCGTTGCTCGATCGAGATTCGTGGCGTTTCATTTTGACGACGGGCTGTATCAAGGCCGCAATGGGCGGGCTACTACTCCTGTCAATGCCTCTCATCGGGTTCACTGTGATGGAGACGCGCACGGCGATCTTTCTCCACGGGTCGATCGGGCAGCTGTTCTATGCGTACGCGGCCCGGCGCATCAATGCACCACCCCGATTCAATGGCGTGCTCCATCTGGCGGTCATTCTGGGTGTGGGGCTGCAATTGTTAACCGTGGTGGTTCCCGCATTGCGTACTCTGCTCGGGCTCGAGCCGCTCACCTTGCGTCTGCTGGTGTTGGTGTCTGCCGCCGTTGGAGTGACCTGGATCGCAGCTGAAGTGTACAGTTACTTCGCGGGCTCTTCAAGGAAGAGAGCGTTGCAGCCCTGACGCCACTGGACGCGAGGGTGCGCGGGCTCAAAAAAGCAGCAGCCCTCGCCGATGGGGGTGGGAGGGCTGCTTCGCCAATCAAATCCTATGAGGTGACACGAATGCCGATTTGATTGGAGCTCTGGCTGATCGCCAAAAAGCTATGGAACGATATGACCGTCCTTACTGCCAGCAAACTGAATCTCTGCTATCTCTGCCACTCCGGATGGTGTCACGCGACGAGCGAAGGTTACCTTGAAGCTGCTGACTTGCTGACGCTCGGCATGAATACAATGAAAGGCGGTGACGAGATTGTCGTCGATCCTCTCCTTGCCGCGATAGACGTACGTGCAGGGCAACCCACGGAACATTTTCTCCTCATCATGAACGACGAGATACTGCCCACGGAGAAGTACCTCGCGGAGCCTGACCGTCTCGGTAAACTCAACAACGGCGGAATCGACCATGGCGGAAGCGCCGCTTCTTCCCAAGGGCAATACGTTGCCGCCGAGCACCAACAAGCCAAACAACACAAACGAAATGACGATTACTCGTTTCATCTTAAGCCTTCCTTAGAATGACTGCACCAGTTAGTGTTCGGTAGCAACTTCAGGCTACCCCTCTACCAGTTAATCTCTCCCCTCAGGATTGGGCAAGATGCGTGCCAGTCACGGGAGGCTCCAATTGGCTGCTTTTTCGGCATCGACTGGTGAAAACTCCACAATCGTGGGTGGGGCTGCGGCGCACTTTCCCCAAACGATCGCGCGAGCGGATAGCACGGAAGCAGCCTGGAGCCAGCGTTGGGATCCGCGCAGGCTGATGTGGGCCGGGCTGGGGCTCGGCGTTCGCGGGAGAGAGGGCTCTCTCGTGCTAGCGGCAGCCTGGGAACGCCCAGCCCCAGCTCTGCCTCCCCAGGTGCCGTGCAAACTCCGACGATCCAGAATCTCTCTCAATCTGCCGGTGTCAGTTCGAAGGGTCTCTGGATGGACTCAAGAAATGCCACCAGGTTGTTGATGTCAGCTCGAGTGAGAATCATTCCCCAGACAGGCATATCTTTGCTACCGTGAACCGGCAGCGTCAACTTGCCGACTATTTGCTTGCGGACCTCATCCGCCGGGAACTTGCCGGTCCTCGCCTGAATCCGTCGCAAATCAGGCGGATGTTGCTTGAGGGAAGACGCGGCGGGTCCATTGCCCGAACCATCGACCCCGTGGCAACTGGCGCAATAGCTCACGTACGCCTTCTTTCCCTGCGCGATCTGGTCCCGGCTTTGGCCAGTCTCGTTCGCCTGAACCGAGTAGAGAATCGCGCAAAGGGCCGCCAACGCAGCGGTCATTCTCAGTCTATTTTTCATATCAACGCCTCCTTGATCTGCCCCTTGAGCTTCTTTGTCTGCCGATCGTTTGTGAGAATCTTCTATCAGCTCCTGAAGCAGGCGCCCTACATGAACCAAACGCTGTGCCAAGACAAGCGGCACGGCATTTTGTGCAAATCCGGTCAGCGTATGAGCGAAAAGCGATCGCCGGGGCCAATTGTGCGCCGCATCACACGGATCGGTGTTGCGGATCACCGACTCTTTGATCAGCCGCTGATATTAATACGCAGTGGATGAGCGGAGTCCATCGGTCTCGCCTGGAGTCGATGATGAAGGCAGTTGGTTTGCAGTTCAGGGCACGTGGCCGAGCTGGCCCTCTCGGCTCCGCAACACTTGAGCGAGGATTTCGCCCGGCGCCCCGATGTACAATGACGGCATTCTCTAGTACTGACGATCGTGCTAGCATCTAGAAGAGTTTACGCAGCCTGTAATTGCACGGCATGACAGAGCTGACTGAACCTAGAGTGGAGCAACGAACATCTGGCATCAGATTAAGAGGAGGAGAGAGAGACAGGAGACGAGACCAGCGATAATCTTGATTCAACGTTGTCATTCGTGTTCTTGCAATTCTCTCTCATCGACTTGTTTTGAAACGTTTGTGGCTTGAATTGAGCAACCAACACCAGCTCTTTCCGGCACGTCCTGCGGAAAGGCAGTTGTGAAGATAGGAGAAATTCAGTGAAGTCCCTTATATTGAGCGCAAAATGCATCATTATCGCATTCACCCTTCCAATGTTGGCAATCACGATCCTCTTCTCTTAATTGAAAGCTCGGTCCAGGAATTGGC
>JANNRD010000425.1:0-17609 GCA_031401095.1 Acidobacteriota bacterium | reverse complement strand
GCCGGACGAATCGGAGCAGCGGTCCTGACTTCGAAAGCTGGAACGAGAAAGTTGCCTGGAAAGTTTTCAATCATGGCTGAGGCTGGAGACCGTGTTCTGATCGAGAGCCCAGGCGGTGGAGGCTACGGCAAAGAGCAGGGCCAGAACACGCGAAAGGTCACCACGAAAAAACGACCGAAAAGCCCCTGATAGCGGTCGCAGTGCCCCACCATTTCTTTTTCTCCTCTGTGTCTCCGCGATTGTGGTTCCTTATTGACAACCGCAGAGACCCACAGAAAACACCGAGAAGAAACAAGGGTCCCCTACTCCAGATTCCAGAGTGTCAGTGAGCCTTGATCCTTGATCAGGAAGCGACCGGGAAGAATGACTGGATGGGCCCATGTGGGGTTGTCGGCGACCTTGTACTGGCGGATCGGCGCCGCCAGTCTCGCATTAGCGGAGAAGACAGTAAGCCGCCCTTCATTATCGAGTACGAAGAGCAGGTCTCCCGCGACCAGAAGGGCTGCATTCTCGCCCTGCCGGCCATCTCCAACCCAAAGAGTCTTTCCCGTGCTGACCTCGAGCGAGAAGTACTGGCCCTTATTGCGATGCGAGAAGCCAAATAGAGTATCCCCGTGGACAACCGGTGAGTTCATGTAGAGAGAGGCTTCCGTGTTCTGCCACACCCGATCCGCTGCCCAGACTGCGCCGCGTTTAACCGGTCGTAACGCAATTAGTCCGTGGTTCAGACCAGACACGATGATTAGATCCTTCGCGGCGATTGGCGTTACGGAGTTTTGCTCGTGGTCGGTCTTGAAGGGGATATTCCAGAGCAACTGTCCATCCGTTTCCGCGACGCCGATGATGCTCTGTTGTGTTTGGGTGACGATCTGACGGACTCCGCCAGCGTTCACCGCAATCGGAGAGGCATACGCCGGACCGTCTCCGTTCCAACTCCACTTGACAGCACCCGTCAGAGCGTCGAGAGCCATGAGGGCTCCCTGACCGGGGCCGCCAACGTGGAGAATTACTAACCCGCGATCAACCACCGGTGACATCGACGTACCGAACTCGGGTGAGGTCTTCTTGAACTGGCTGGCAAAATCCTTGCGCCATCTGAGCTGGCCGTTGGCAGTCTCGTAACACGAGAGCGTTCCAGTGATTCCGAGGGTGTAGATTCTCCCCCCAGACAGAGCAGGCGTGGATTTCGGGCCCTTCCCATGACCTGTCGCGGCTGAGTTCATCTGGTACGGAACAGGATACGAGTCCTTCCAAATCTCCTTGCCCGTCGCTAGCTCGTAGCTCGCGACGACTTCCTGTTCGCCAAGGCGTGAATGCTGGAAAACGCGACCACCGACAACGACGGGTGACGAATGACCTTCACCAGCCGCGATCTTCCAGACGGGCTTCAATCGTTCCGGCCAGGTCTTCGGTGGGACGAATCCGACGACGGCGCCATCGCGACCGGGACCGCGCCATTGTGGCCAGTCCTGGGCCATGGCGGTCCCGACGAGGCCAATCAGAAACAGGCCGAGTATCAATGCAATCAAGCGTCTTTGGTTATGGTGCATAGTCTTTCCTCACAAACCCGAGGGGATAGGATGCCCGTCTATGGCCCGATTTGGCAAACTGCGCTGCGACAACTCGTCACTCTCCCCGTAATGCAGGGAGAAGCGGGGAGCGAAGAGCCGTCATGACCGCAAAGACCGAGGCTGTCAGTCCCGTCACCAGCACTAACGCGAGAAGCGTCAATGCGTGGAGCGGAACCTGCCCTCCACGTCCGATAAAAGCGGGCAGAATTGCGACAAGCGCGCAGACAAGTCCCGTCACTAATCCCGCGACCAATAGAAGAACATTCTCTGCCAGAACCATGGTTGCGAAGTGAATCGATCTGTATCCGAACGCTCTCAGCAAGGCGAGCTCGCGTCTTCGCTCGATGACGTTACGTACAAGGACCGCCGCCAAACCGATCGTGCCAAGCAGAAGACCCAGCCCACCTAGCGTCTGAAATGTCGAAAGGTAGGTGTTCTCGACTTGATGAAAGCCCGCAAGCCGCAAACTGGTTGCGGTCACGTCAAATCCAAAATCCGACAACCTCTCCTCGAGAAAGCCGGCAACTGCGTCGGTCCTGCCCTGAGGGACGTCGACCAGAAAGAAGCGAAAGCCGTCCGCCTTCGGAAAAAGGCGAATAAAGTTCTCGGCCGACATGATCAATTCGCCCTGGAGAATGCTGTCCGAGAGTGCCCCGACCACGCGCAGCCTGAGGGCGCTTCCATCCTCAGCGCTGATAACCAGTTCCTCGCCTACTTTGGTGTGCAAGACATAGGTCAGCGAGTTCGCGTCGGCAATGATCGGGACAGGCCCCTCAGCGGACGATCCCGCGACAAGCAGCCAGGGATTTTCGCGCTCTTCGGCTGTCTTCGCGAGAGAGCTCTGAAACGCGAAGCGACCGCTCTCAATGAACTCGGAGTCGGCTCCGAGGATTCGCGGGTTGCGCGGTTGGTAAAGGTTGAGACAGCTCGCATCATCGCCGGGCCGCAGGCGGAACCGCGTCAATGCGACGTCATCCAACTCGTTTGCGGTGGAGCTCAGGTTGAGACTGTCCCGTCCCTCGACGCTTTTCGTGCTGTGAACGATAGGCAGCAAAGACTCACCGATAAGCTCGTAGCCGCCAGTACCCGACTTGGGTTCGAACGAGGCACTCGCAGGATCGCGGCGAAACGCGTCGACGGAAACGATGATGAAAGTCGCGGCCCCGACCAGCGCGATACAAAGGACACTGCGGCCGGGGCGAAACGAGGCGTTCCGGAAACCCAGTCGCGAGATCGCCCACCATCCGTGACCAGATAAGACGGGACGACGCTCGCGACGCAGCCAGAACCCAAAGGACATGATAAGTGCAACCAGAAAAAGAGAGCCCGCTCCGAAAAAACCTGCTGTCTGCCCGATGAGCCCAGCCGCGGCGGCACCAGGGAGCAGGAGTCCCAAAAGCCCGGTCGTCAGACTCGCGATCAGATGATAGGAGGGAAAGGAACGAGTTAGCTTCACATTCCTGCTGGCATCGCGCGCATCGGTCGTCTCGTTTCTTGCGATCGAACCCGCAAGCAGGCTTCGTGGCGACACCGCCGTCAACGATCTCAGAGTCAGCGTGATGCAAGCGACTGCGGTCAGCACACCTCCCGCGACACCGATCGCCACCGACCAGGGCGAGACGTGCAAGCGGAGGGCGGTCGTTCCGACTGCGTCGACCCACCATGTGCGGAGGCCGAAAATCATGAACCAACCATAGGCTAGCGCGCCAATCGCACCGATGGCGCTGCCGATGACCGCGAGGAGGACAGCCTCGCGAACAAAAACGCTGCGGAGGTCGCGGTTCGCGAATCCGATCGCCTTCAGAGTACCGATCTCCCTCAGTCGCTGCTCGATCCCGAGTCGAAAAAAGAGAGCCGCGAGCAGCAGGGCTGAGACAACAATGAAGAAGCTGAAATACGTGAAGTACTCGCCAAAATCAGTCGCGCCCTTCGAGGCCGCTAGACCCTGTTGACGCGCGGAATAGAGAGAGAATCCACTCTCGAAGGGATCCAGGGAGGCACGCAGCTCCTTCACGAAGGAATCACGAGCGCGAGTCAAATCCACTCCCTTGTTGGGAAGCAAACGAATTGAAGTGAGGGAGCCGTATCTTGTTTTCCAGAGACGCTCGCCGTCTGAGAGCAGGATGAACGCTTTCGGCGTGGTTCGGTACTTGTCCCAATACTCCTCATCGCGAGGTCGCACGAGAGTCAGGTCGACCGGAAACGGCGGATCCCACTCGGCCAGACTTGTTGCCTCAGTGATCCCCGGATAGTCGGGAGCGTAGTTGCGATCGTTTGCAGCCCCGCTCAGCGGAATGATCGAATCAAGCTGAAATGTCGCAGTCGCGGTTCCAATCTGCCCTTCATCGCGCCAGACATAGTAATCGAGCGAGATTGTCTGACCCGGCCTGGCGCTGAGATCACGCCCGGCCCAGTCATTGAGTAGCAGTGGATGCTCAAGCTCGGAGCGGCTTGAATTCTTCAAGCGTTCATAGTCGCGGGGATCCAGCGCAGTGACGAGCGAGTAGGGAATCTGGCGATCACCGATCCGCATTGTATTGGCAAGATAAGTGAGTATCGGAGAAGGTCTCAGATTTACGGTGACGGCTGCCTTCCGAGCGCGCTCAGCGGCCTTGTCGCTGATGACAGCGCTGGCACTCTCCATCGAGATGCAGCCTTGCGTCTCGAGGACCCGTGTTCGAAGACCGAGATCGTCGAGCGTCACGATATCGTTTAGGGCTTTCCGCGCGACCGCTATCGAATTGTCGTTCACCATCTTGTCAGCTTGATTCGGGTCTCGTCGAGCAAGCAGAATCGTGTTGGCTTTTCCATCCTGTTCGAGGTTGCGTTGCAGTCTCTGGATCGGAATGAAAATAGCGCGGACAGCGGATTGCTGGGGTCGCAGCGAGAACTCTCCAAGAGAATCGGTTCCGAGTATCTGAACGACGGTAGCCCGCAGGGTGATCCCGAGATCCTCCTTGCGCCCGTGAAGAGACTCAGCCGGTATCGCCGATGGCTTCTCGATTCTGAGCAGCAGATTCTCGCCTGGCTTCGCTCCAAGTTCCATCGCCAACCCCGGGCTGATGAGAGTGGCGTCGCCCGAAGGAAAGGCAACTTCGCGGTGGCCATGGAATGCAAAGAAGGCGTCACTGATACCATAGACCTGGACTCCAGCTGCCCGGCGCTTGCTTTCATCGTGAGTGACGATCCCCTCGAGATTGATGAGAGGGATGGCGCCGGTGAAGTTGCGGTTGAAGTCGCTTTGCTGTTGGAGCTCGAGAGCCAGCTGGGTGCGAAAGAAACCAGGTGCTGCGATCACCTCATCGGTGGCGCCGAGTCGGCTGAGAACGAGTTGACGCAGGCTTGAGCGAACCGAGTCGCCAACCAGCAATGCGCCAGCCAGAACAGCAACCGCCGCAGCGACTCCGGCGATGACCGCCAGGTTGCTGCGCCAATAGAAGACCAGACTGCGTGTGACTAGATCTCCGATTCGCATTTCTCTGTGAACATGGCACGGCCATTCCGTTTTGCCAAGCAATGAACCACAGAGACACAGAGCCACAGAGAAAGCACAGAGAAGAAGGAGAGGGGTTGTGGGCCGCCCTCCACGTCCCTCTTCCTTCTCTGTGTTTTCTCTGTGGCTCTGTGTCTCTGTGGTTATTTAACTCGGATTGGTACGTTATCTCTCTTCTCTTATCGGGCTAAGATGAAGGCCGACCATCTCGTATCGAGCAGGGAATCGAGCGGCCAGTTCAGCGCTGTGCGTGACAACGATGAGGGTCGTGTGCTGATGTCGATGCAACTCGAGAAGCAGCTCCGCGACATTCTCCGCTGAGCGATGGTCGAGGTTGCCGGTCGGCTCGTCGCAGAGCAGCAAGGCCGGGCTCTGGATCAACGCGCGTGCAATCGCGACGCGTTGCTTTTCGCCGCCTGACAACTCGGCTGGACGGTGCTGCAATCGCGAACCCAGGCCAACTGACTCGAGCAGGGCGCGTGCCCTGTCTTCAACACCCGCGTCGGCCGGGCCGACGAGAGTCGGAGCAAGCACGTTTTCAAGGACGGAGCATTGTGGAAGCAGACAGTGATCCTGAAAAACAAAGCCGATCTTGCGATTTCTAAAGGCGGCGAGGTCTTTCTCGGAAAGCCGGTGTGGATCCACACCGTCGAGGGTGACACTCCCGGATGTCGGTGGTTCGAGCGCGCCCAGGATATAGAGCAGGGTGCTCTTTCCGCTTCCCGAAGGACCCATGATGGCGATCGCGTCGCCCTGGTTGAGTGTCAACGAGACCTTTTCCAGGATTGGCAGCGGTCCCGCCGGTGTCGCGAATGTTTTTGTCAGATCTTTGACTTCGAGCAATGTCGCCTCTTTCTGGACACGCCGACTAAACCAGCCAGAGGTACTACGGCGTGAAGTGTTGCGCGAGTTCGGCGTAGACCTCAAGCGCCCGCTCGGTCATGTGCGCGACGGTGTAGTGGGCGCGAACACCAGCAGCCCCCTGGCGGCCGAGGTCGTGCGCATACTCAGGATTCTTCCAGAGCGAAAGAATTCCTTCCGCGAGACTGATTGGGTCGTTTGGCTCGACGATAATACCACCTCGCGTCTTCTCAATCAGCTCGGGAAACGCGCCCCACCCGGGCTGGACAACAGGTACTCCGCTCGCCATCGCCTCGATCACCGACAGACCCTTGGGCTCGGGGTACGTTGCAGGCATCGCGAAAAGGTCAAGTCGACGGAAGAAGTCGATCTTGTCCCCTCGATCAAGAGCTCCGTGATATTTGAATTCATGAGCCAACCCCGCTTCCTTCAGCCCCTCTTCGATCTGACGCAGATAGCGACGATGCTCCGGCGCAAGGTAGCCAGCCACTTCCAGTCGAGCATTACCCAACTCGTCGCGCTCCCGGAGCAGGCAATAGGCGTCTGCCAACAGGTGAAGGCCCTTCTCGGGAGCGATTCGCGCGAAATAACCAACCGTGAACCGATCGTCCGGCTTCTGCCTCGGCGGCGCCTGGTCATAGTCCGCGAGGTTGATTCCGAGAGGGACGGTATAAATCCTTTGCCGCGGAATGCCCAGATATTCGGACATGAACTCAGCGTAGAACTCGCTCATCGCGATGAACCCATCGACCTCTCCAGCGTTGGCTCGGATCAGTCCAAGAGCCGTTTCGCGGTAGGCCTTGGGAAGACCCTCGAGAAAGAGGTCTTCACCCTGGAGAGTGACACAAACCGGGCGATTGAGCAGCCTTCGAATCGGGCCGGCAAGCGCGATCAGCAAAGCGTTTGGCAAATTGACAACGTCAGGCGGGCCCTGCTGGCCGAGCCAGTCGAGAAGCTTGAAGAATTCCTTGCTCTGATTTCCATCCTCGCCGCGCAGCATCGAGATCGTCATCGCCGCAAGAGCCTGCGGATCAACGGCAAGCGATCCCTTTGAGGCCGCCCTCAGTGCCGCTCTCGAATCCCATAAGCGGTCAATGACTCGGGGTGTATGTCGAAAGAGTGCAGATCGTTGTTGGAGGTAGACGCTGATGCCCCCAAAGAAGACACGCTCGTGGCTGACATTCGCTTCATCGGTCAATGTCGGCGTGTAGAGCGGAAGAAGCGTGACTTCATGGCCCTGCGCCATGAGCTCTGTCGCAAGCGCATTGTCGCGGAGACAGCTTCCGCAGTACATCCCGGCCGCGCCCGCAGTAATGTAGAGAACCTTCATCGACGAGTGGCTGCGGCCGCCCGCTGAAACGCGCGGCGAGAATAGAGATGGTCGAAGAGGTTGCCCTCGTGCGGTTGGTCCCAACTGATCTGCATCGTCGGGATCGCTCCAATGTTAAGCCGGTCAAGGAGCGGAGAAGCGATGAGGCGCTCGATGAACTCCTCATCCTCCGTAATCGCCGTGACGACCAGGCTCGGCCCGAGAATCTCTGGCATCTCCGCCTGTGCAACCTCAATAACACTGGCGTAGGGGAAGAGGAACTCCCGGTTTGCGAGATTGTGTTGCGCCGATTGACAGTGGACTATGGTCGGCAGGACGTAAGTCGACTCGTCGTACGTGACCAAGCGGTCACCGTCTCGATAACCTGCCGTGACATCACGCGCACCCTCCTCGTTCAGCCCCTGATCGATCATCTTCGAGATTCGTGCGGCGACATTGGGATCGGCAAACGGCGCGAGAGTCGCATCCGGATCATCAATCGCCCGCGGTTTGAGCAGGCTCAGACGAGAGGCGAGGGCTTCAGCGATTTCGCGGCCATACCTCGGCACCCAGACTCCGGAAGCATTGATACAGGATCGGCCGCCATTCTCGGCTATCGAGCGCGCGATGACGTCCAGGTAATCCTCCCAGTCCTCGATCGCGTCCTCTCCAATGATCACTTTGCTGAATCCCGGACCGTGAATCTCGATCCTTTGATCGTTCTTCCATTTTCCGGTCGACGTCGCATCACCGAACATCATACCGCGGCCGGACTGGCGCAGTATCTCACCGCCGCCCGCGTGATCCGTCGGATAAAAACAGAAGACCTCCGCCGGGCAGCCGGCCTTGATAAGCGCCTGTATGACGCGATAGGGGGTCCAGGGTTCAGCCGATCCCGGTTTGAGAATGAGCGGCGTTTTCATCGCGACCGCGGGAATCCAGAGCGAATGAACGCCGGGTGAGTTGCTTGGCAGGACAACGCCGAGAGAATTCCCCCGAGGGAAAAAACTGACTGTCTGCCCCTCGATCTCGCCATAACCGCGGTCCAGCACATCAGGGTTGATGTGCCGGGTCAGCCCGTTGACGACCGTCTCGATGTTGGCGAGGACGCTGCGCACCTTTTCCATGTTGCGCCGGACAAGCGCGTACGGCATGCCCGTCGTTGCCGAGAGCTGTGCGACATAGTCAGCTGGTGATTGCTGCGTGTCGCCAAGCGGAAGGTCATCTGTTGCAAAAATCTCAGCGGCGCGGACGCAAAGATCGAAGAGATCGCGAGTCTGATACGCGGCCAGCAGAGACTTCACGCGCGGTTGATCCAGGAGATCACGCCGGATGAGACCGAGATTGGCCTGGCTTACCTCAACAAACGGCTGCCGCGTCCGGTGATGAGGGACGGTCGCAACGTCGAGACTCCTGTACGGAACGCCGTGACGAAGAATTGGTATATGAAGCATTTCTTGACTCATCAGTAGACGCCCTCAACAACAGAGGTCTGCAATCGCGAGAACGGCCGTACATTCCGGACACCGTCGTATGGAAAGCCAGGACTGGGCGCTTCACGCTCCGCCTCGTCCCGTTCGAGAAAGCGCGGCATGAAAAACTCCTTCGTCAATGTCGTCAGCCTGACCCTTCCCGTTTCGCCGTAGCCGACGAGCCGGTCTGGCTCGTCAGGGTCGACGACTTCGATGACAGCTCGTGGGAGTGGTGGATAATAGATCACCGCGAAATTGTCCTCTGGAATCCTGGGCTTGTGGACGGCGAGGCCCATGAGCGTGTTTCCATAGGTCGGGGCGAAGTAGACCCCATCGAGCAATTCTTCAACGGCAAACCGGTGAAATTGCGGGGTCATCTCGGTGCCACCACAGAAGACTCCCTTGATCCCCACCTTCCTCAGCGAGATCTTTTCGCAGAGGGCCTCGAGCAGCTTCGGGGTGGTGAACAGGCACTGGATTGAGTCGTGGGCCTTGAAGAGCGTCAGGGCCTGATCGACGACGTGCTGCTTGTACTTCTCCATCATCGACATTTCGCCCATCTTGATCAGCTTGATCACCCAGCGTGGATCGAGATCGACGCAAAAAGAGATGCCACCGCGGTGCTGCGCGAGATGCTCGACCGCGAGGCGCAATCGTCGCGGCCCGGAAGGTCCAAGCATCATCCAGTCGGCCCCCTTCGGAAAGAACGCATCCGGCAGGGTGTCGCTGAACATCTCGTAGTCGATTCGGAAATCGTTAACATTGATCCTCGACTTGGGGATGCCAGTGCTCCCGCCGGTCTCAAAGACATAGATCGGCTTCTCCGCAAAAGCCTTTGGCACCCAGCGCCGCACCGGCCCCCCACGCAGGTCCTCATCCTCGAAAAAGCCGAAGCGATCGAGGTCGCTGTATCCGTGGACCTCGCGTCGGGGGTCCCAGTCAAATCCGCGCGCGCGTTCGAGCCAATAGGGTGTCCCCGTTTGTGGGTCGAAATGCCAGGCAACGATCTCGCGGACGTGCGCGTCGAGCGCTTCGCGAGCCGTCTTCATGTCAGCAGTCAAATCAATTCCTGTGCCGATACTCACGTCTTGAAAACCTCTTGATTAGTAGTTGATTACCTTCAGATACGTTAGCAACTCGCCGCCGTTTCGACAAACCGTTGTTCTGCCTCCGGCTACGCCTCGAGTTTGAACGGATTGAAGTCGGTCGACCGATCGAAGTAGTCCACATGTTCCACTCGCTTGAGGAATGCAACAATGCGATAGGTGAAGGGAGTCGCAATTATCTCCCAGAGAACCTTGAAAAGGTAGTTGGTGTACATGACCGTGACGACATCGCCAAATGCCCAGACGCCGTAGAATGCGAGAGGGTAGAAGATGAGAGAGTCAACTCCCTCCCCAACGATCGTCGACCCGATGGTTCGCATCCAGAGCCAGCGCCCACTCGTTCGGATCTTCAGTTTGGCAAGAGTCAGTGAGTTGGTGAATTCACCTGCCCAGAATGCCATCAACGAAGCGAAGACGATCCGCGGGGTATTGCCAAAGACATAGTCATAGGCTTCCTGGTGAGACCAGCCGGGAGCGGCCGGAATATTGACGATCACCCAACTCATAAAGGCCGCGAAAATCAAAGCTCCGAAGCCGGCCCAGATGACACGACGGGAACGGGCGTAGCCGTAGACTTCAGTGAGGATATCACCGAAGACGTAGCTCAGGGGGAAGAAGAGAATCCCTGCGCCGAACGGGTGGCCGCCAATTGCAGAGACCTTCTGCACACCGATGATGCCCGCGCAGAGCAGCACCGTCACGAAGGCTGCCATGATCAGGTCGTAGTACTTGTACGAGGTGCGGGCCACCGGCAACTCTTTCGGGTGTTCCAACCAAGTTCTCCTTTTCGTCGCATGGGCTTCGCAAGTTCGTCGGGAAAGCTGCTATTATTCTCGATCCGCGTCGCCACCGCAAAGGGCCCTTTGATTTTTGATTTTGGATTGCGGAACTGGCTGACGCTTTTCGATCGAAAACCGGAGACCCAGAGTCTAAAATCCAAAGTGTGCTCGCGGAAACGGTATGAGGTTCCGTCAATCCAAAATCCAACATCCAAATTCCAATTATGATTGAACCGATTCGGTACGCTCCGACCGGCCCCCACCACACGCTCACCGGCGACTTCCGAATGCATTATGATTTTCGGTCGCGCTTTTTACCTAATGATCGCCATTTACTGGTCTACCTGCCGCCGGAGTACGACGATCACACCTCGCGCCGCTACCCGGTCCTGTATTTGAACGATGGACAGAACGTTTTTGATGGAGCCACTTCATACGTTCAGGGCCAGGACTGGGGCTTTGATGAGACGGCGGAGAGTCTGATACGAGGCGGTGAGATCGAGCCGCTGATCATTGTCGCGATCTACAATACCGGGGAAGACCGCATTGACGAATACACGCCAACCGTCGACGCGCGACTCAAGAAGGGTGGCGCCGCCGATCTCTATGGAAGGTTGCTGGTCGAGGAAGTCAAGCCACTGATTGATGAGAGCTATCGGACTCTGGTGGGACCGGCGCAAACCGGACTCGGCGGATCATCGCTCGGAGGCTTGGTATCGTTACATCTCGCACTTAAGTATCCGCACGTTTTTGGCAAGCTGATGGCGATGTCACCTTCAGTCTGGTGGGACCGGGGGATGATCCTCCGCCGAGTTCAGTCGTTGCAAGTCAAGCCATCGACACGAGTCTGGCTGGATATCGGAACTAAGGAAGGGAAGCTGACGACACGCAACGTTCGTACGCTGCGCGATGCCCTCGCGATTAAGGGCTGGCGACTCGGTGACGATCTGAGCTACTACGAGGCAAAGAATGCGCTCCATGACGAGCTCGCCTGGGGCAAACGAGTCGACAAGGCGCTCCGTTTTCTCTTTGCGCGCTGATGATCCTCATCGTTTGTCATTGCGCCAGCAAGCGACCCACTCGCCTGCCGGTAGTCACATCGAGACCCTGACCACAATCGAAACTGCCATGCGCTCGCTCTCGCCCTGGTCCTTGCTATCAGAAGCTGAACGTCGATTGGTTCTGCCAAAGCTAGTGACAACTGTATCGGCGAATGGGACAGCCGAGTCAGACTGGATCAGCGCCGGTGATGTCTTCGATCGCGCGCTGCTTGATGAGAGCGAACGGGGGATGCCCAGCCCTACGGTGATCGCCGAACGTCTGCTGACAATCCGCAATTTCATCGAGCAAACAGGAGGCCTTGACGACGGTCCTCTCTGGCGGCAGATCGCCCGCCTGAAGGGAGTGCGTCGGAGCTATCTTGAGCTGTCTGTTCATTGCTGCGACGAGTTTCTTCTCGAGCTTGGAGAGGCAGGCTTTGTCATCGATCGTGAGCCGTTTTGGACAATTCACAAGTTTGACAGTGCCCGCGCATCGACTAGATTCTCGCACCAGCCGTCGTTGCATTTTGCAAATGACCGAGCGGATGAGCCCGGCTACGGTCCGAGCTACTTTTTTGTCCACTGGGACGTAAGTTCGATCTGGTTCGAGGAGTCGAGCTGGTGGTGCGCTGGAATGCCAGGTTCGCGCAGCCTTGAGCGACTCCGGGCGGCGTTTCGGCACCAGCATGGTTTTGCCAGTCCCGAGGTCGTTCAGTCGTACCTCGCTGAAGACGTGTTTGCGTCAATGAAGGATGACAAGGTTTAGCTCTTATTCTGAAAGTTGGTGACTATGGTCTTCTATGATCCGTTGATTCACCCTGCGCTGCTGGACCCACGGCAATGGGCGGACGTCAATCTCTACGAGCTCGTACCGCCTGTCGAACGTGAGCCGCTTATGGGGACTGAGCATCACCTCCCTGATCGTCAGTTCGTCATGAAGCACCTCCGACTCGATCTCCGTTTCGATGACGAGAAGGAGACGGTTACGGGCACAGCCCAAGTGACTCTCCGCCCACTGTCGGAGGGCCTGGATCATGTTGTGCTCGACGCTGCTGAGATGAATATCAGCTCGGTGACTCTCGGTGACAGAAGGCTCGTCTTCGAGACGGGATCTGAGAAGCTGACGATCGAGCTTGGGCGATCAGCTTCAAGGGACGAGGATTTGACAATCGAGATTGCCTATTCGTGTCGTCCTCGGAAGGGATTGTTCTTTATCAAACCCGATGAGGCCTATCCAGCCAAACCGCGACAGATCTGGTCGCAAGGCGAGAATGAAGATGCTCACTGGTGGTTCCCTTGCTCGGACGTCACCAATCAGAAGATGACGACTGAGTTGATAGCGACGGTGCGTGCCGACTTCTTTGCTCTTTCAAACGGTCGTCTCGTCTCGATATCGGAGAGTCCGGCGCAACAGACAAAGACCTATCACTGGCGGCAGGATCAGGCGCACGCAGCCTACCTCGTGACTCTCGTCGCGGGCCAGTACGAGCACGTTGTCGAACACCATGGATCGCTTCCAATTGACTACTACATCTACGGAGATCGTGACGAGGCAGGTCGGCGACTCTTCGCGAACACTCCGAGGATGATCGAGTTTTTCGAATCGAAGTTCGGCGTCGGCTATCCCTACCCGAAGTACGCTCAGATCCTGGTCGACGATTTTCTCTTTGGAGCGATGGAGAACACATCGGCGACAACCATGACCGACCGTGTCCTGCTCGATCAACGGGCGGCAGTCGATCTTGATTATGACGACATCGTCGCGCACGAACTCGCACACCAGTGGTGGGGGGATCTGGTGACGTGCAAGGACTGGTCCGAGATCTGGCTCAACGAGAGCTTTGCGACCTATGCCGAATATCTCTGGCGGGAATCAACGCAGGGTAGCGACGAGGCGCGGTTCGCCCTTTTCCAGGACACCCTTGTCTATCTCCGCGAGGACCGCAAAAGCCATCGCCGGGCGATTGTCTGTAACCGCTATCGCTATTCTGAAGAGCTCATGGACCGGCACGCCTATGAGAAGGGAGCATTTGTGCTCTCAATGCTGCGGACAACTCTTGGAGATGCGCAGTTCTTTGGCTCGCTCGCTCAGTATTTGAAGAAGCATGCGTTTGGGGTTGCCGAGACGAGTGATTTCAGAATCGCGATCGAGGAGACGACGGGTCGGAATTTGTACTGGTTCTTTGATCAATGGCTCCACGGGGCGGGAATTCCGGAGTTGGACGTCGAATACGAGTGGCGGCGGGATCAAAAGACGATCAGATTGTCAGTCAAACAGGTTCAGTCGCGAGAGGAGGGGACACCGGTCTTCCATCTCCCAGTCGAGATCGAGATCGTGACACCAGAGCTTGGGCAGGGAGCCGACGCCGAACGACGTGTGTCCTGTCAGATCGTGATCGAGAAGGCCGAGCAGGAGTTCTACTTTCCGTGCGAGACAAAGCCACGGATGGTGGTCTTTGACAAGGGGCATCGTCTTCTCAAACTGATGCGATTTCCGAAGTCGATGCAGGAGTTGCTCTATCAGTTGAAGCGCGACGATGACATGTTGGGCCGGGTGCGGGCGGCCCGTGAACTCTCGTTGTTCAAGATCGATGCCGTCACCTGCGAGTTGCGTAAGGTGCTCGAAGGCGACGACTTCTGGGGAGTTCGTCTGGCGGCCGCGTTGAGCCTTGGAGAGATTGCCACAGAGGAGGCGCGCGCCGCGCTGCTCACTCTCTTGCCGACGTGCGCGGATGCACGGGTGCGGCGGGGGATGGCGTGTGCGCTTGGCAACTTCAAGGATGAAGCAGTGATCGCTCAATTGGATAAGACGCTGGGAAGCGACGTGAGCTACTTCGTTTCAGTCGGCGCAGCGCGAGCGTTGGCCAATATTGGCTCGGACGAGGCCTATGGTATACTCTCGCGCTCTCTCTCGCTGAGTTCGTGGCAGGAGGTGGTCCGAGCCTCAGTTTTCCACGGGTTCGCGCTGGCGAAGGAGAAGCGGGCAGTGGACCTCGCCCTGATGCAGACACGGTACGGCGAGCACCCTGCAGTACGCGTCGCGGCGATCGCGTGCCTGGGTGCTCTTGGGAAGGAATTGCACGCTGACGGAGCTGATGATCGGATCGTGGATCATCTGATCGATCTTCTCAAAGACAAATCGATTCGAGTTCGCGCGACAGCAATCCGAGCTCTTGGTCGAGTCGGGAATCAGCGCGCGCTCGGGCCTCTCCGTGAAGCGACGCGCAGAGAATGCCTCGACCAGTTGAAGGCGGCTCTCGAGGATGCAATTACGGCGCTCGAGAAGAGAGAGAAGAAGCATTAGAAGCACGGGCTGATCCTGTCGGGTCCCGGATGGGAATGAAACATCTGTCTTTACACCAGGAGCACTAATCAATGAAGATAATTGTCTGTCTCAAGCAGGTTCCAAAGAACGATTCTGTCCTGCGCATCAATGAGCAGGGGACCTGGATTCAGGATCGCGATCTGGCATACGAAATCAATGAATCGGATGCCTACGCCCTTGAGGAGGCGCTGCAGCTTAAGGAGAAACACGGTGGCGAAGTTGTTGCTCTCTCACTCGGTCCCCAACGAGTGCAGTCCGTCATCAAGGAAGCACTTGCGCGCGGCGCCGATCGCGGACTTCATTTGGAGGATGCGGTGTTTGAGGGACTCGACACCTATGGCGTCGCAACGGTCATTGCCGCAGCCGCGAAGACGGAGCCATTCGACCTCTTGTTGACTGGACTCCAATCGGACGACTTCGGGTTCGCGCAGACCGGCGTCATCGTCGCTGAGTTGCTTGGCCTTCCACACGTAACCATCGTCATGGACGTCGAGTCTGAGGATGGCGGTCTGCGAGTCAAGCGTGAGCTTGAAGCGGGGTATTTTCAGTGGGTCTCACTTCCTTCACCTGCCGTGCTCACCATCCAGTCTGGGATCAACACGCTGCGCTATGCGACGCTCAAGGGGATCATGGCGTCAAAGAAGAAAGAGATCCGTAAGTTCGATGCGTCCGCGCTTGGGTTGAACGGGCCCGACCTCGCGCCGAAGCAGAAGATCGGTCGCATCTATTTCCCGCAAAAGACCAAACAAACACAGATCATCGAGGGCTCGCCGGCAGAGGCTGCCGCAAAGCTGCTCGACAAGCTGAAGAACGAAGCTCGAGTCTTCTGACAAATCGCTTCGAGTCGACGCGGGAATCTCTGCGATCACTATGAGTGGGGGAGTAATGCCAAACGGAATTCTGGTCTTTATTGAACACGTTGATGGAAAACTGAGTCGCGCTTCGCTCGAAGCGGTGCGCGCGGCCCAATTACTGGGCGACCAGTTGGGGCAGGAGACTTCTGCGATCGTCCTCGGACACGGCGCGAGTGGCATCGCCGCCGAGGTCGCCGCGAAACGGCTCAACCGTGTCTATCTGGTCGAGAGCGAATGGCTTGGCCGCTATACTGCAGACGGTTACAGCGCCGCTCTCAAGCAGGCAATCAATCAGACAAAGCCGGCCCTTGTCCTTCTGAGTCACACATACGAGGTACGTGATTTTGCGCCGAAGCTGGCTGCTTCGCTCGAACGCGCGTTGATCGGTGACTGTATCGGCTACAGGGTGGAAGACGGTGCCCCGGTCTTCACGCGCCAGATATTCCAGGGAAAACTGTCTGCGGATGTCGTGCCGGTGGGCGAAGCGCCACACTTCGTGAGCTTCCAGATCGGCTCTTTCCGGGGCGATGAAGCGGAGAGCGGTCAAGCGGAACTGGTGACCATCGACGTCAATCTCGACCCGGACATGATTCGCCAGCAGCCAGCGGAACGATTCAAGGAGGCCAAGGCGGCGGTCGATCTGACCCAGGCGCCATTGATCGTCTCCGTTGGACGAGGGATCAAGGAGGCGAAGAACATCGAGATCGTCAGAAAGCTGGCCGGCGCGCTTGGAGCAGAGCTCGCCGCCTCGCGGCCCATCTGCGACAACGAATGGCTGCCGATGGACCGGCAGATCGGCTCTTCCGGGCAGACTGTCTCACCAAAGCTATATCTCGCGATTGGCATCTCCGGTGCGATCCAGCATCTGGTGGGGATGAAGGGCGCGCGGACGATCGTTGCCATCAACAAGGATGCGGAGGCGCCAATTTTTGAGATTGCGGACTACGGTATCGTCGGCGACCTTTTCGAGATCGTACCGGCCCTGACTGCGGCGGCCGAGAAGATGAAACAGTAGGCGCGGAGTTGCGGAGGAAGAACCACGACAGCCATGGAAAACATTGAGCGCGAGAGCCTTGAAGTTGATGTTCTCTTTGTCGGCGCGGGTCCGGCGTCACTCGCTGGCGCCTTGAGACTGCGGCAACTCCTCAACGCGGACGAGCGGCTGAAGGAGACGTCGGTGGCGATCATCGAGAAGGGCAGCGAAGTCGGCTCACACATCATTTCGGGCGCCGTCATGGACATTCGCCCGCTGGCGGAGTTACTGCCTGATTACAAGGAGCGCGGCGCGCCGCTTGAATCCGAGGTGACCGAAGAGGACGTCTCCTATCTGACTTCGACTCGCAAGATCAGGTCGCCGATCATCCCTCCCCCACTCAACAATCACGGAAAGTACGTTGTCTCACTCAACAAGTTGATTCGTTGGCTCGGCCCGGTAGTCGAGGAGGCGGGCGTCGACATCTTTCCGGCGTTTGCGGGCGACCAGGTGTTGTTCGATGGCGAGCGGGTCATCGGCGTCCGAACGGGCGACAAGGGAATCGATCGTGAAGGCCATCGCAAGCCAAACTTTGAACCAGGAGTCGATCTCCTCGCGAAGGTGACGGTCTTTGGCGAAGGCTCGCGCGGATCGCTAGTCAAGAAGCTGGTCGCCAAGCTGCATCTCGATGAGGGCCGCAATCCGCAGGTCTATGCTGCTGGCGTGAAGGAAATATGGGAGCTCCCCAAAGGCAGGGTCAAGCCTGGCTTTGTCATGCATACGCTGGGCTACCCACTGCCTGATGATACTTTTGGCGGCGGATTTG
>JANNRD010000424.1:0-1553 GCA_031401095.1 Acidobacteriota bacterium | reverse complement strand
AAGTCGAGTTCTACGATCGCGCGCTCAGGCAATCCGAGGACGTCGCCATCGATACAGCAGCGGAGCATGCGTGTCTGCGGATCACGCAGGCACTGAGGAAGCTGAACCATCTCGGCAGGTAAGGCGCCCTGTCAGTCCGTGCAGCGCAATTTTGGTAAATTGCGCTGCACCAAGGCCATCTGGCTCGAGAGTCGCTTCCGAGTACGTAATCGGTTAGAATGTTCCCTTAGAGTTGCGGGTCCAGCGGGTTGAGGGTCCCGAAGTGGCGGTCAAGCAGGTTCTTGTTCCTGGCGGAGTGAAAAGTAAACATGGCTGTTCGTCTATTTGTTGGAAATCTACCGTATGACGCAACCGAGGCAGATCTGAAGGAGCTCTTCTCGGCGGTCGGACAGATATCGTATCTGTCGCTTCCTATAGATCGTGAGACAGGGAGGCCACGGGGGTTTGCCTTTGTCGAGTTCAACGACCCCGCTCAAGCGACGGAGGCCGTGCGACAGTTCAATAACCAGTTATTTAAGGGGCGTCCTCTGGCGGTCAATGAGGCCCGGGCCCGAGAGGATCGACCGGCTGGTGGATTCCAGTCCAGACCACCGTCATTCCGGCCGAGTGCGCCATCAGATCCCAGTGCCAGCGGTGGACCTCCGGCAGCCGAAGGCAGGTCGGGCCGTAATTTCGGCGTCGATGCTGCGCCTTTTCGCAGCCGTTCCAGAACGAAGGGGGGGCCGAAATCCGAACGCGCACCGAAAGGGCCAATGCGTGAGCTGGTCAGGGGGCGATTCTTTGGCGGCGAAGATGACGACACTTCTTTAGACGATGATGTGGAACTAAACGGAGAAGACCTCGACAATCGAGAGGATGATCTCGACGGTCAGGAGCGTGACCTCGACGACCGAGACGATGATCTCGATAATCAAGAGGGTGAGCCCGACAAGCGAGACGATGAGCTCGACAACGAAGAGAACTCCCAGGAGAGGTAATCGAGTCTTCCTCAGGCAAGAGAACGACGAGATCTCTCACGCGGCACCAGAAACTAGAAGCGAGGACTAACGGGATGGCAAAGAAATCGAGACCGACATTTCAAAAGCGCGAGAAGGAAAAAGCGCGAACTCAGAAGCAGAAGGACAAGGAAGTGCGTCGGGTCGAATTGAAAGAGACTAAGGCCAGTATCGTTGCCGTCGTGGGTGACGAAGACCCCGATATCGCCGGCATCCGCCCTGGTCCCCAGCCTCTCCCGGAGCATTGGTTCCATATGGACAAGCCCGACGAGGAACCCGCCAAACCTTAGCCTCGCGAGGGACTGCGCACCACTGAAAAGTCGATGAGATGTCTGTCGACATTGACCCGGTCAAGACGGACTCTCAGGCGATCGCCGAGCTTGAATGTTCGCCGCCGGTTTCTACCGCTGAGAGTATGCCGCCTTTCGTCGAAGAGATAGTAGTCGTCCGCTAGTGTCGAGACGGCGACCAATCCCTCAATGAAGAGATCTTCCAGCTCGACAAAGAATCCGAACTCGCGGACATTGATGATCAGCGCGTCAAATTCCTCGCCGATCC
>JANNRD010000423.1:0-3719 GCA_031401095.1 Acidobacteriota bacterium | reverse complement strand
GGCTTTCCAGACTCATGGCGTTGTCAGGGGATCGGTGGGCCGTTCGACGGGATTCACGGCGAGCTCGCCGACGGGTGTGAGATCCCACCGGATCTGGTCGCTCATCGCGTCCAGGCCGGCGGCTTCGACGGCGTGGGGCTCGCACAGGGGGATGCCTTGGATGTCTTCGACGGCCGCGGGATTGCCGCAGATGTCACAGAGGACGGCAGGGGTGGCGTGGGTGCGAAGCGGATGTTCCGAATCGCTGGATTGGTGGGGATTGGCACAGCGAATCTGTTCCATGCGCAGCAGGGTACAGCATGAATGTGCTGGTTTGCAACATGCGTGAAGTGAGCTTCAGCATGGCCGCGGCGGCCGGGTGGTGTGTTACCCTTTTTCTCTCATGAAAAGTCCAGCCAGTCCCTCCTCGAACGGGGAGGCAAGCCGCCTGCAGAAGGCGCTTCGGACCGAGGTGGAGTCGAAGGGTGTTTCGCTGCGCGAGCTCGCAGCGCGGACCGAGCGATCCGACGGCTACTGGTCGCAAGTGTTCAACGGCCTCGTATCTGCACAAAGATCCCGCCGGAGGCTGAGACGCGGTCCGGGAACTGCGGACCGATGGTCAACAGCAACGGCGACATTGTGTGATAGAAAAGGTCGGTTGCAATACCGCCCGAATAATCCCAATATTTGCGCCAGCGGAAATAGCGCTCAAGATCGAAAGGCCGTTTCGGTGCAGGCCCAAGAAACGCCTTCCAATCCAGAGTTTTCTCATTGGCTTCCGGATCGATCCGGTAATTCCATTCGCCGTTCTTGTTTTTGTTGCGGCCGAAACCTCCGGAGGCCCAGACCACTTCACCAATAAGGCCATCCTTAATCGCCTGCTTTGCCTTCCAGAAATGATCCATCGAGGTGTACTGGCTACCAACCTGCAGGACGCGCTTGCTGACACGCACCGCATCGGCAATCTCCCTCGCCTCTTCGATGGTGTAGGTCATCGGCTTCTCAAGATAGACATCCTTGCCATTCTTGAGCGCAGCCATCGCGTGCTGATGATGCCAATGATCAGGTGAAGCAATGACGACAACATCGATGTCACTGCGGCTGCAAAGTTCATTGAAGTTGTGATAGACGGACTTTTCATCGACGCCCGTCTTCTCGCGGGCCTCCTGTTTGCGCTTGTCATAGATGTCGCTGACCGCAACCATCTGGATGTCGCCCTTTTCCTTAGCGCGAGCGGCGAGATACCGAATATGGGTGTTCATGCGGCCGCCGCACCCAACAAAGCCAACATTGATGCGATCATTCGCACCACGAACGCGGCCTGGTGCAAATGAGTATTTTCCCTTCGTCTGCGCCACAGCCACGGCCGGCAGCAGTGCCGCGCCTGTCGTCACGACGGCTGCACCCGTTCCCGCCTGTTTCAAAAACTCTCGTCTTGATTTCTTATCAGCCACAAGAAGCCCTCCCCATTTCTCAGTCCATGTCAAACATCCAACTTTGGCAGACATCGGAATCCGCAGTCCGGTTTCGCGGTCGCCACCGAGAACTCATCCCGCACGGAGCAGCCGCAGTCTGTACCAAGGCAATGACCCGCCACTCACACTGGAGTGATCCGCTCATTGCATTTTAAATCTACGGTTCTTCAGATGAGTTTTCTTCGCAGCAAAGCCAGAGAGCGGGCGTCAACGGAAATCTGTGCGACTCTGGCGATCGATTCTCCGTTTCGATTTGTTTTTCCGAGCCCAGCTTCGGCCATGTTGAAGTAGAGCTCTTGGGAAAGTCAAGATCAGCGGCCTCTCCAGTTCCCTCTCGGCGCGCTACCTTGACGACGCGGGCCCGTCGAACCTCCAACCTGACTTGAAATCGCGAGGTAGTCTCTGCTTGGTGAGGATCGCGCGCACCATCTCGATCGGGATGCGGTTCTCCTTGAGGATCGCGTCATGAAAAGCCCGGTTTGTCATTTTGCCGGAATCAACCAGCTCCTTGTGTAGCGAGTGGATCTGCATCCCGCCCAGCAGATAGGCTGCCTGGTAAAGTGGACCATAGTTGCCCGCGAAGGATCGGCGCACCTCGCCGGCGGCATTATCAGCTTCGTGACCGACTCGATTGATGAGGAGATCGATACACTCCTGTGGGGTCATCTTCTCCATATGGAACGAAAGCGAGAAGATGATGCGCGCGCAACGATGCGACCGCCAGAAGAGCATTCCGATTCGATCCTCTGGGGTCTTCGCGAAGCCCCGGTCCCAAAGCAGGAGCTCCCAATACAAAGCCCATCCTTCCATCCAGAATGGTGTGCTGAAGAGGCCACGGTAGGGCTTGTAGCGGGCTGTCATATAGCCCTGAAGATGATGCCCCGGAATGAGTTCGTGGTGGACCGTTGCCCTCGAAAAGTGCGGGTTGTTGCCGCGCATACTCATCATCTTCTGCTCGTGAGACATGGTGTTTGTCGGATACGAGACAAGGATCGTCTCACCGCCAAGGAAGAATGGACTGACCAGTTGCCGCTCGGGGGACATCATCTCCATGCGCCAGCTTTCGCGGGCCAACGAGGGCACTGTCACGAGATCGTTCTTTTCGACATACTCGATTGCTTCGAGCGCCAGATCTCTGATCATCTCTGGCTGTTTGCCAGGTTCAACATATAGGTTCTTGACCTGTTCGAGCGCCTTGCGCCAGTCATCACCGTGCCCAAGCTCGCGCGATGCCTTCTTCATTTCACTCTCGCACCAATCGAGCTCCCTGTAGGCAATCGCGATCAGCTCTTCCGGTGTGTAAGGAATCATCTCAGCAGCCAGTTCCACCATGAGGCCTTCGCGCCCGATCGGGTCACCGACGATATCACTCGTGTCTCCTGAACGCGCCGCGGCAGCTCTGCCGCCGCCACCAATGCCAGTTCCGGCGCCTCCCCGCTGACCACCAAAGCCGCCACCGCCTCCTGGGCCACCACCTGGCGCGCCCCCTCCGCCGGGCGTTCCGGCACGTCCTCCCTGTCGCGTATCAGCGAGTGTCGGAGCGCTCTCGCTGGCTCTCAATCCAACTACCCTTTCGCTGAGGTAAGTGGCATAGGCGTTGAGAGACTGATCAACCGTCCTGTACGGCGCCTCTGCCCACCACGTAAAGAGTGGATCATACCCTTCGTAGTAACCAAACCAGGCTCGCAGGGCTCCTCGCAGGCTATTGATGGTTGCGACGGCCCGATTGGCGACTGTCTTCTTGAGCTTCCCCGGTTCAGATCGAAGACTCGTTTCAACTGACCGTCGAGCTCCCTCAATCTGCTTGTTCAGGTCGTTGAGAGTCTTCGCTGCCCTTGCTGAATCCAACTTGTCCATGCGACGTCGCGCTTCGGCGAGTTGCACGATAGTCTCTGCAAAAGGAATCAGCGGCGCGATCTCGGCTTGAGTCTTATTCGTCAGATCAAGCTGCTGCAGCTCGTGGTCCAGGTGATACTTGAAAAGCACATAGTCGACCCTTCCCTCGGGGCTCATCGCATCAAAGTTGAGCTTCGCAATCAGCGCCAGCCACTCAGAATAGAACTGCTTCTGACGAGCGTGCAGTGCCGGTGACAAGTCTGTCCCGTAGGATCGCGCGAGGCTGCTGCGGTCCACGACGTAGCGCTCGATCACACTCCGCATTTCACTCTTTGACGAATCGATGTCTCCCGGATCAGGTGTATCGCTAAACAGAGGTCGGGTTTGTGAAGATGCCCTGGCAGGTCCGGTTGAAGCGGGCAATATACT
>JANNRD010000422.1:0-4916 GCA_031401095.1 Acidobacteriota bacterium | reverse complement strand
GGCTTGCGCTTCATCCCCGCTGCTCCTCCTGGCTCTGCTATTTCTGGTGCTTTGAAATGTAGGTCTTTGCAAACTCAACGAGGTGGGGCGCTTCTCGGAGGCCAACTCTTCGAGCCTCCTCTTCCGCCTTCTCGATCGACCACCCATCCCGAACCACTCGGCGGATCATCCAGAAGGCACCGACGCGGATCGCGGCTGCACAGTGAATAAAGACTGGACGGATCTCCGGGTCATCCGTCAGCTTGAGGAACTCGGTCGCCTGTTCCTCACGCGGCTCTCCGTAGACGACCGGGATATTAAAGTATTTGAGACCAAGCTTCTCCGCCATCGCCTTTTCCTCGTCTGCGCGATGCTCCCCAGGAGGCCTGAGGTTGATAATCGCCCTCACCCCGGATTGCTTAAGGGTCTCCAGCTGCTCAAGCCTCGGCTGGCCGCCGGTGCAGAACTGCTCATTGATCCTGAGAAAGTTCCTGATCCCTGGAGCCGCCACCTCCTGCCCAGTAGCGAACACTCCCCACAGAAGCAGCATCGCCAGCGTCGTCAGCATCGGGGGCACTCGAATCGGAAATCGCGTCCTCATCAATTACTTCCTCTACTTCCCTTTGTAAGATGCGTTCAAATTGATTCCCGTGTTCAGACGCAGGCTAGTTGAGAATCTCGGATCCATCCGCTGGCTAAGGGGCTTCGCTGAGCGCGGCGACTCCCGGGAGGGACTGGCCCGCGAGGAATTCAAGCGTCGCGCCGCCTCCGGTTGAGATATGCGTGATCTTACCGGCAAGACCCGATTCGATGACGGCGGCCACCGAATCCCCGCCCCCAACAATCGAAACTGCCAGCCCCTCCTCCGACGCCCTCGCAACCGCTCCCGCGATCGCCCTCGTCCCTTCATCAAAAGGGGTCTTCTCGAACATGCCCATCGGCCCGTTCCAGATGATCGTCTGCGCCTTCGAAATCACCTCACCGTACAGACGCCGGGTCTCGATCCCAATATCCAGGCCCATCTCCCCTGGCGCCGTCGCCTCGACCGGCACGGTCCTTGAATTTGCGCCATCATCGGGCCCGGACGCGACAACGTGATCTACAGGCAGCATCAGCTTCACCTCGCCGACACGCGCCTTCTGCTCCAACTCTCGCGCCAGATCCAGCTTGTCCATTTCCACCAGAGACTTTCCAGTTTCAAGACCTCGTGCCTTGAGAAAGGTATAAGCCATGGCCCCGCCGACCAGAATCACGTTCGCCGATCTCAGCAGATTCTCGATGACCGTTATCTTATCGGAGACCTTCGCCCCACCCAGAATGACAACGAAGGGCCTTGCGGGACTGGTGAGAGCCTCTCCGAGATAGCGCAGTTCCCTTTCCATGAGAAAGCCTGCCGCCGACGACTGGACAAAATGCGTCATCCCTTCCGTCGATGCGTGCGCCCGATGAGCCGTCCCAAACGCGTCGTTGACGTAGACATCGCTCAACTTCGACAATTGCTTTGCAAAGCCCGCGTCATTGGCCTCCTCCTCGGCCCAGAACCTGAGATTCTCCAACATGAGCAGGTCACCCGGCTCGACTCCCGCCACAAGTTGTTCCGTCTCTTCCCCAACGCAGTCCGGTGCCAGTCGGACCTCCCTTTGAAGGATGTCTCCAAGGCGTGCCGCCACCGGAGCCAATGAGTAGGCCGGATTTCGCTTCCCCTTGGGACGACCTAGATGAGAAGCGAGCAGGAGACGTGCACCCTTATCGAGGGCGTACTGAATGGTCGGCAGTGCCGACTGTATGCGAGTGTCATCGGTGACAATGCCCCCTTCGATCGGGACGTTGAAATCAACTCGCAGGAACACCCGTTTGTCCTTCAAATCGAGATCTCGAATCGACAACTTTGCCATCCAGTAGCGGCCTTTCTGTTTTAAGTATCCTGTCGATCCTCCCTCGAGACGCGACCCCGCAGGGCCGGCGTCACGACCAGAAGAACCCAGCGAAGTGAATCTGGGGATTGAAGGGGGCACTTCGGCGCCGCACTTCGCCCAATGGGGAGAATGGAGGCAATGGAAGGGCTCCACCAACTGCCGCGGCTGACCCCCAAAATGGCCCTTCTTGCGCTTTGCACCAGTGCAGCCATTCCAGCCCCTGCTCGCGAGGGCCTCAAACCCCCGGGAAGCCGGGCTGCGGGTCCTGGCCGATTGCCTCAACCTGGCTATTTGAAGTAGTCGGCGTTGATCTGGATGAAGTGCTGCCACTTCTCCGGGACGTCCTCATCGCGGAAGATCGCCTCGACCGGGCAGGCCGGCTGGCAAGCGCCACAATCGATGCATTCATCGGGATGTATGTAGAGTATCTCGGCAGCCTCGTACTCTGCCTCATCCTTTCGTGGATGAATGCAATCCACAGGACAGACATCGACACACGCTGTGTCCTTCGTGCCGATGCACGGTTCACAGATCACATAAGTTGCCATGAATGGCGGCTCCTTTCACTTCAACGAAAAAGTCATTCGTCAGACGACGTATAAGTTCAGATCGAGGCCGACGCGCTTGAAGACGGACATCATGAGATGAGGCTTGCCAGCATTCTCCTGAGCCACGTCTTAAACTCCAGACTACTATATAAATGGCCTCGCCGGGTGAATCAAGTTTTCCCGGGGCATTTTTTTTGGAAGAAGCCGTGGAGGAGCCCCCAAACAGGCGAAAAGGCGGAGCGAGGCGATTGTTCGCCCCTCCCCGCCTCTACGTCGCATCCCGTGTCTTTACAACCTGTTAGGCTTGGCCGTCAGATGTTTCCCTCGCCCTGTTCGGCAAATCTCTTGAGCTTCATGTTGAGTGTCTGCACCCGCAGGCCAAGGAGCCGCGAGGCCTTTGTTTGACTACCCCCGGACTGTCGGAGGGCGGTGTCAATCAGGGACTTTTCGAAGTCATCGACGATCTCTGGCAGATGGATGCCTTCCGGAGGAATCGACTTGAGCATCGCGTGTCTGATGCGGGGTGGCAGCAGGGACTCATCGAGGGTCTGTGGCGCAACGGCCTCGATCGCACCCTCGATCACGGACTCGAGCTCATCGATGTTCCGTTCCCACTTGTATTCCATCAAGAGACGCATCGCTCCCGGTGCAATCTGGCAGACTCCCTTGTTCTTTCGTCGCGCGATCTGTGCTGCGAGGTGAATCGCAATGTATGGGATATCCTCACTTCTCTCGCGCAACGGTTTAATAGTGAAGCTGTGTGGCTTGAGCATCTCGATCAGACCATAGGCGATACGGTTCTCGGCGGTCCGGTCGCCCGCGCTCATCTCCGTTGCGAAGATCAACCGTTGACCTGAGAATCGACTTGCCGGTCCGCGCCACCGCTGTTCCTCGAGGTATGCCGCGAAGCGCTGCTGCAACATGATCTGGAGACCGGCCAGTTCATTGATGTAGATCGTTCCAACCTGAAGCGTCTCCATGACCCCGCGCGGACCAAAAAGGAGACTGTGCAACGCGTCACCGCTCAGACCGTGGGCGTTGACTGCGAAGAATGGCCTTTGAGAGTAATCACTTGCCTCATGCAGCGCACGCGCGATCCGTTCCTGTCTGAGACCCCGCTCGCCAATGATCAAAGTTGGCTGTGAGTGCGCCGCCTGAACCGCGATGAACTCTTTCATCACGTGAACAGTTGGGCTCACGCCAAGGAGACACTCATAGTTCTCCGCTGAAATCGCCTTCCTACCGCCAACGATCGAGAGTGAGGGTCGGGGTTCGATAGCTGAAGCAACCGGGCTCTTTTCGAGTAGCATTCTTACCTCCTCCTGTCCGGGCCAGGTTTCGCGTGCGAGGCTGATCGACATGACCAATTGCCACCGCCTCCCGCTTCCTGGTCGTTGGTGTCTCCCAATCCGCCAGTCCCAATCCGCCAGTCTTGATTCTTCTCCAACCTCACGTAAATGTCGTCAACACCTGGTAAATTTTGGTAAAAACTGTAAATGATCTGTAAAATGAGCGATTAGAGAGCAGACTTCAGCCAGTCGCTCGGGATATAGTTGCGCTCATCGGGGAAAGACCTCTCATGCGCCAACTCACATTCTTCGTCAAGAATCACGCCCTCTGGATAGGGCTGATTGCCGTGGTGGTGCCACTTATCGCCCATCTTGGTCTTCAATACCGATCGCTCGCCCAACTGGAAATGACGATGCCCCTGGCTCGACGCGCGCTCATGCGTAAGCACCTCCAGGAGCTGACGAAGGAGGTCAGCAAAGTCTACCGCGCGAAGGCCGTTGAGGTACTCTCAGTTCCCCCGACGGGATTCACAGACGATCGTGACTCCGAGATCACTGACCACTTTCGCGATCATCGCTTCGATGGAGCGAAGCGACTGTTTATTGGGACTGTTAGTCTCCTGAAGGATCGTACCTATGCGTCGATCCTCTTCTTCAATCCCTCGAACTCGCGGTTGGAGCGCGATCCGGGCTCGCCTGAGTGGCGCGCGGCACACGCTGGGGCCGCGAACTGGATTGCGATGATCATGACGAGATCAACCGCGGTTTCCAGCCAGCCCACCGTCGATGAGCGCGACCCGAACAATCGGATCATCGTCAAGCCTATCCTTGACAGCTCCTCGCGTGTCGTTGGAGTCGCCGGGATGATCGTCGAGGAGAGGTTCTTTCGCGATGTCGTTCTTCCCGAAGCAATCAAGTCGACGATCCGCACGGCGTATCCGGAGGAAGCGGATAAGGTGATCATCACCGTCACCGACAGTCACGAGAAGGTGCTCTTCTCGAATCAGCCGGGTGAAACCGGCGAACCCGAGGCCGGTGGTGCCTTTCCCTTCATCTTCACGGACTGGTATCTCGGCATTCGAATGAGAGACCTGACTGAGAATCAGCTTGCCCGGAGGTACTTCATCGTCAACTTCTCGCTCTCCATCCTCGCATCGCTCGTGCTGCTAGGCGGCGCAGTTCTG
>JANNRD010000421.1:0-4084 GCA_031401095.1 Acidobacteriota bacterium | reverse complement strand
AAGTTCTGTGGCAATTGCGGGACTCCGTTTCCGAGGTCGCCGGTGCCGTCTTCATCGCTGGTCAATTGTCCGCAAGGGCACATCTACAGCGCGGTCTATGAGCATTGTCCTTATTGCCCGCAGCCCGAACAGGCAAAGAGCCCCGACTTCGCGACACGCGTTGAGGGGCTGGAGACAATCGTCGAGACGGCATCATTGAACACTCCGAAGCCGGTCCCCGCGCCGGCACGCGCGCCCGCAGAGTTTGCCACCAGAATCGAGAGTCCACTTGCGGAGATGACGGTCCTCGAGGGTGTCCCGACTCCACTCGAAGAGGTACCCATCGCGGTTGAACAGGTTCAGAGGACAAATCCGTCTCGACCTGAAGCGACTGCTGCAACCGAGACTGTCATAAGCGAGCCGATTCCCGTGCAGGCGCTAACGCCAGCACAGACGCCGGCGCCTCCCCCATTGAGAGCGGTCCGTCCGGCACCGGAAGCGCCGCCACCGCCCCCGCCTCCAAGGCCGGTTCGCGAGCAGCACACCGCCGACCAGCCAGATCGTCGCACCGTCGTTGTCCCGTCTCCCGATGACCCAAACGCGAAGGGCAAGGGTAAGATCGTCGGCTGGTTGGTTACCTACACTCGCTATCCAGATGGAGTGGATTACAAGCTGCGGGTTGGATTCAATCGGATTGGGGCGCATCCCGCCTGTGAACTGGTGATCGAGGACGAGACAGTCAGTGGGTCGCACGCAGTCATTGTCTTTCGCGACGGGCGCTGCCTTATCAAGGATGAGCTTTCTCGCAATGGGACCTTTGTCAACGGCGTCGAGGTGACCGAGGTTCGAGTATTGCAGAACTACGATGAGGTTCGCGTCGGAAACACGACATTGACTTTTGTCTCCGCGGACAAGCCTTCCTGATGCGCGATGACCGGCTTTTGATCGCAACACACAACGAGGGAAAAGCGGCAGAGATTGCGCATCTTGTTGATGGCTTGGGTTACGAGGTCCTGAGCACGATCGACCTTAGTCCGGCACTGCCGCTTCCGGACGAGATCCTGGAGACGTTTGCTGAGAACGCCCTTCTCAAGGCGCGTTACTATCACGGGTTGACGGGATGTCTGACGCTGGCTGACGACTCGGGGCTTGTGGTTGATGCGCTCGACGGAGCCCCGGGCGTGCGTTCGGCCCGCTGCGCTGGTCCTGGTGCTTCGCCGGGCGACCTTATCGCAACGCTTCTGGCTCAGCTCGCAGGAGTGCCTTTGGCCGAGAGGCAGGCGCGTTTCACCTGCGCGGTAGCGATCGCCGGACCCGACTTTGAGAGGGTCTTCGAAGGGACATGCGATGGCACGATGACAACCGAACCTTGCGGGAGCGGCGGGTTTGGGTATGATCCGGTCTTCCTTGACCCACAAACGGGTCGAACCTTTGCCGAAATGACGAATGCAGAGAAGTCCGCTCGAAGCCATCGAGGTCGGGCACTGTCTCTCGCCCGCAACTTTCTGGCTGAGTTGAGAAATAGCGCGTGAGCTTATTGGACCGGTTGCCATTTGGGCCGGTTGCCCTCAGCCAGTCGTCGCGCCTCTCCGGCAAAGCTCGTGATCATGATCTTTCCCGCGTCTTCGAAGAGCAGGTCGCTTCCCGCTTTGTCCCAGCTCGCTTCAAGTCCAATCATCATCCCCTGTGAGAGACGGCGTTGGCGCCCAGTCCAGGAGTCGGTCAGAAAAAGCTGTCCATAGCACAAACCCGAGTCGGAGCATGACTGTGCCGGATTGAAGAGAATGAATCGGCCATCAGGAGACCATTCCGCTTCGATGATGCGTCGGCCTCCTTCAAGCTCAGCGGACTCCTCGAATCCCTCGAGTTCGTCGATCGACGTCACCTGTGTCCGCCATCCCTTCTCGAGATCGGCAACAAAGAGCTGTTCGCTTGAACCAACGGTCCCCTTGAAAAGGACCCGTCCCAGATCACGTGAAACCGAGAAGTCAGAAAAGCCGCGGACAGACGGGGGTTGGACGGGTGTCAGTGCACTGTAGTCGTCGACCGTCAGCTCGCGTGTCTCGCGATTCTCAATCGCAAATGAATAAATGTGCGGCGACGCATCCGCGTCGAAGGTATGAACGATGATGACGCCCGGCTGGTGCGACATCTGAAGCCGATCAAGAGTTGTTCCCTCAGGTGCCGAGACGGTCCCGATCTCGCTCTCTTTCCCGCCCGCGAAAGGGACACGATAGAGATGGAGGCCCACCGCCAGATAAAGGCCACTGCCATCGGCGGACCAGAGGAATTCATCAATCGCCCCTTCGGCAGGCACGAAGTTAAGTGGGCTCGCATCGGCTCCGTTGCGCGAGACTATCCAGACCCGGCCTTCGAAGAGATAAGCAACGAGGGGACCACGTGATGGACTCGGCGATGCAACCGCTTTCGATGATTGATTAGAGGTAGAGCGGGAAGGCGGGAAACATGCGGTCAGCGGGAGCGGACACAGCCAGATCGTCAACGCGGCGAAGACCCTTCGCCTATTGGCTATCGCAAAGAAACGCGAACTCATTTAAAAGCACCCTGCCCCCCGCACGCTCCGTTGCCGCTTCATGATGCAACTTCAAAACGGACAACATTCTCGCCGAGCACCCGGGAAAGAGCAAACCACTCGATGGCTCGGCGTCCGGAGGGGCACCGGAGAGAGCGGGGGGCCCTGGCCATTGAGAGCGATCGACAGCTCGTGTAGACTAGCGTCGCATCGCACAATCGTTTCTTTTGACGGTTCGTTTGTCGACTATTTGGGCGCCCGTTCTCGTCAGTTTTCGTGGCGCATGTTAGAAAACCACCTTCTTTCGAAGAGCATGCAAATAATGACCAAACTCATCAAGTTCGTTGGCGGATCGCTGATGCTCGTCAGTTTCTGTCTGGGTCTCGGGTGCCAGAAGCCCGCGAGTGTGTCTCAACCCGCGCAGGCCGGTTCACCGTCGGCCGTCCCTCATCCACCGCTTGCGCCAGGTGGACCGCAACCACCGGCTCAGGCGGCGCTGCCCCCAAATCCGGAGGATCAGATGCGAAGGACCCGGGCTGAGGAGGCGATACAGCTGGTAAGGACGGGCGACGCTCTGATCATTGACGTTCGTGGGACCGAGACCTTCAAGACCCAGCATATCAAGGGCGCGATCGACTATTCGCTCGAGCGAATTGAGAAGGGCGACATCCAGGGGTTGCCGCGCAACAAGTTGATTATCGCCTATTGTGCCTGACCGGCCGAACACACGAGTGCCCGTGCGGCATTCTTACTCGACAAGGCAGGATATAAGAACGTCAGCGCCCTGTTCGGCGGTATTCACGCGTGGGAGACTGCTGGCGGCGAGACGATCAGGGTGCAGTAGCCCGTTCAGCTTGCAAATCGGCGCGGGTTCTCCGACCTGAACCCAACCCGCGGGTGAAATCATGAAACTGAAGGACCGCGTCGCAATCATCACCGGCGGTGGCCGCGGGTTGGGCCGCGATATTGCTTTTGCATTCGCCAAAGAGGGGGCGAGGCTGATCGTCTCCGGGACAAGCGAGCCGGCACTGGACTCAACTGCGGCAGAGTTGCGCGAGCTTGGCGCCCTCGCTGTTCCGGTGATTGCCGATGTTTCGGACGAAGAAGCCGTGACCCGGATGGTCGCCCTGACGCTCTCGCAATTTGGGCAGATCGATATCCTCGTGAACAATGCCGGGATCATCGGTCCAACCGCCGTTGTCACCGAAGTCAGCCGCGAAGATTGGGATCGGACGCTGGCAGTCAATCTGACCGGCGCTTTTCTCTGTGCCAAGGCAGTGCTCGGACACATGTCGGCGCGGCGCCAGGGGAAGATCATTAACATCGCTTCGATCGCCGGGCATATCGGTTATGCCATGCGGAGCCCTTATTCTGTTTCCAAGTGGGGCATGATTGGCCTCAGTCGGACGCTGGCGCAGGAGTGGGGGCGTTTTAATATTCAGGTGAATACGATCTCACCCGGCCCGGTGCAGGGTGAGCGGATCGATGAAGTGATTCGCCGACGGGCAGCACAGGCAGGACGGACGATCGAAGAAGTGACCGAGGAGTATACTGCCCGGTTGGCGCTCGACC
>JANNRD010000420.1:0-2467 GCA_031401095.1 Acidobacteriota bacterium | reverse complement strand
CACTCGATTCCATACCTGCCGGCCTCGCACTGATCGAAAGGTGACGAGCCGCTTGACCTCGGTCCTCGCAGACAGTTCTTTGGCAAACACCTCATGAAACCATTTCTCACCGGTTTCGGCAGTCACTCCTTCGGGATACTCATAAAAGAATATCCAGCGAAAATAGGGAGTAGCCTTCGCCGGTGTCGGTTGATCGAGAAAGACTTCATTTGGCGCGAGCGGAATGGTCACCGTTTCGTTGCGGAATCCGCCTTTCAGTTCGAGTTCAGGGAGTGTGATCTTCTTTCTCTCTTCTTCGATATTGACGAATCCCTTATAAAACTCCGCCAGGTTGGCGAACCCAATCTCGCTCATGCGCCCTTGCCAATAATTCATTGCTTTGGCCACGTCAGTTGGCATGGTGTAAGTGCGGAACGCTGCATACTTGGTCTGTCGACCTTGCGTTCGGCGCAGGGTCTCGCGCCCGTGAAAGGTCACATACCAGCGATCGAGCGCCAGGAGGTCAACCCCGTTCAACATCTCGATCATTAGATGTAGTGTCGGATGGGCCCCGTCTTTTCCGGATCGATCGCTGGCCGCGCGTCTGCTTGCTTTTGCTGGCTGGCGGGCGATGTTTGCCCCGATCCGAAGCTCCCGTTCAAAGAATCGCTGCCCTTGTCGCGCGGGTTTGCGCGTGCTTGGGAATGAAGAAGACAGAGGTCGCGAACTCATCCAGGCGCTCGACGCAAAACAGCGGGACATTGCAATTTTCAATCGCACCATGACGCCCGGCCACCTCATGACGATGTCGAAAATCATCGCTGACCCACTCAAACCTGCGGGGATCGGATACAACCAGCTCACTGTCAAGCAACGCGAGAGAGTCCTGGCAGTCGTTGAAGAGTATCGGCCGGATGCCCGATGAAGTCGCCAGGGAGCGCCGTGACGAATTGCTCAAAGCCGGGGCAGGCACGATCCACTTCGCCTGGGCTGGCGGCGTTAACACAGGCGAGGCGCACTATTATCGTATGCAGGGAAAAACCTTTCTGATCGAGTATGACAACTCGCAGAACAACGCGAATCACATTCATTCGGTGTGGCGCGACTTTACCGGCGATTTCGGGAGAGACTGGTCGCACGAGCACTACCAGAATGTGCCGCACTGCATGGGAATGCGTCGCCTGAGGGAGGGCCACATCAACGCCGAGAGTCCAGCCGGGAGGGTCGCTTGCTGGAAAGCTCTCTTCCAGCGTTCTGTCTATCTGCTCCTCGGTTGGATGTTCTCTGTCGCGCTCGTCAGCGATCATCATGAATCTCAGCCATCATCTCGATGGTCCGGCCGCTCCACTATGGAATCGAGAAGTTCTCATTGAGGAAGTCAATGTCGGGGTTTTCTCCGATGAACGTGGACTGGAACTTCATGAAGGGGAACTCACCGCCCCACGAAGGCTTGGTGAAGCTGCCACGTCGATCGTAAACCGACTTCCGCCAGGCGCTCGGATTCTCGAACCAGACCTCTGCAACTCGATTCCATACCTGGCGCCCTCGCAAAGATCGGTAAGCGACGAACCGCTTGACCTCGGCCCTCACGGCCAGTTCCTTTGCGAAGACCTCGTGAAACCACTTCTCCCCGGCGTCGGCATTCACTCCTTCCGGGTAGTCATAGAAGAATATCCAGCGGAAGTACGGTGTCGCTTTCACCGGAGTCGCGTGGTCAACAAACACTTCATTGGGTTTGAGCGGAATTGTCACGGTTTCGCTCCGGAATCCACCGCGAAGCTCCAATTCAGGAAGCGTAATCTTCTTCCTTTCCTCTTCGATGTTGACAAATCCCTTGTCGAAATCGGCGAGGTTTGCAAATCCGATCTCCGTCATGCGCCCCTGCCACAAGTTCATCGCCTTTGCCTCTTCCGGCGGCATGGCGTAGGTGCGGAACGAGGCATACTTTGTCTGGCGGCGTTGTGTTCGACGCAAGGTTTCGCGCCCGTGATAGGTCATATACCAGCGATCAAGCGCGAGGACGTCAACGCCGTTCAACATCTCAACCATGATGTAGTGTCGAATTGGTCCGGTCTTTTGAGGGTCGATCGTCTGCTGTACATCGGCGGGCCTTTGCGTGGTGGTTGATCGTGTTTGCATGGTGGCGAGGCTGACCAGGGCCAGAACAGTCGCGCCGCCGACGATCAGGTGAAGGCTCTTTCTCATGATTCTCGCTCCTGATACCTGCCTTTTTCGCTAGGGTAGGTTGAACGCAGTCAGTTGATGAGGCCATTTCTGGAAGCCAGAGGCCACGACGATATACTGCTTGCCGCTGACGAGATAGGTCATCGGCACTCCCAGTGGGTGCGCCTCAAGCTCGAACTCCCAGATCACTTTGCCTGATGCCTTGTCGAACGCTCGCAGCATGGGTGACGCGTTCGCTACTTGGGGCCCCTCTCCGACGAAAAGCAGAGTCTTCGTAAGCAGTGGCCCCATGCGCCCTGTTGAG
>JANNRD010000419.1:0-3968 GCA_031401095.1 Acidobacteriota bacterium | reverse complement strand
GGTGACTGATGGGCAATGTGGGTAATGAACCACTGAGCAGGTAGTGAACCACAGAGACGCAGAGCCACAGAGCAAACACAGAGAGGAATGGAAGATGTGGATAGCGATCTCTCAGTCCAAACGCGCGGACACCCCTGTTCTTTTTCCTCTCTGTGTTTGCTCTGTGGCTCTGCGTCTCTGTGGTTCACTACCTGCTCAGTGGTTCATTACCCACATTGCCCATCAGTCACCGGCCGTCCCGCTCAACTCGTTGATCTGTTCTCGATACTGGAGCTGGTACAGCTTGTAGTATATCCCGCGGCGTTTGAGCAGGTCCTGGTGTTCCCCCATCTCACGGATCTCGCCCTTGTGGAGGACGATGATCTTGTTGACTCGCTGGATCGTCGAAAGCCGGTGCGCGATGACGATCGAGGTCCTCTCAGCCATGACCCTCTCGATCGCCTGTTGAATCAGTTGCTCGGTCTCTGTGTCGATGCTTGAAGTCGCCTCGTCAAGAACGAGTATCCTGGGATCGAAGGCCAACGCCCGAGCAAATGAGATAAGCTGCTTCTGCCCGACAGAAAAACCCGCACCGCGCTCACGCACAGGGGTCGCGAAACCTCCGGGCAGGCGCTGGATAAAACCGGTGGCACGCACTTCACCGGCGGCCCAGGCAATCCGCTCATCCGAGATGTCGCTCCTCCCGAGTCTGATATTACTCGCGATATCGCCTGAAAAGAGATAGACATCCTGCAGCACAACTGCGAAGTTCTCCCGCAACTGTCTCATATCCCACAGGCGAATATCGATGCCATCGACCAGAATCTCTCCTCGCTGGATATCGTAAAAGCGCATGAGCAAGTTGGTGATCGTCGTCTTTCCGGATCCAGTGTGGCCGACCAGCGCGACCGACTCACCTGGACTGACTGAAAACGAAACATCCCGGAGAACCCAATCTTCACTCTTGTAAGCAAACCAGACACCACGAAACTCTATCCGGCCAATGGCCCGGGCACCCGTCGCGGGAACCGCCGCCGCGTCCGGACTGGAGACGCCGTCAGACGTGTCGATGAGCTTGAAGATCCTTTCGCTCGCGACCACCGCTGCCTGGAAAATGTTGTACTTGTCGCTGATATCCTGGATCGGCTGCCAGAGACGCTGCGTGTACTGGAGGAACGCCACCAGTGTCCCAATCGTCATCGCGTTCTCAATAACCTGTCCGCCACCGTACCAGACGATTGCGGCAATCCCGATCGCGGAGATGAGATTAACCACTGGATAGAAGACGGCAAAGTAGAAAATCGTGTCAAGATTCGCCTGAAGATGTGCCGCATTGATCGACGAAAACTGTGAGAACGCCCTGCCCTCACGGTTGAAGAGCTGAACGGTCTGGGCTCCTGAAATATGCTCCTGCGTAAACGCGTTGAGACGCGCGATCCGCGTCCGCACAGCACGAAACCCCTGACGCGCCCCACGTCGAAACCACGCCGTTGCAGCGACGAGCAAGGGCACAACCGTGAGCGACACGAGCGCGAGCTTCCAGTTAAAGAAAAACATGAGCCCCAATGCCGCCGCGATCACTACGATATCGCCCAGAACCTCGACCAGACCCGATGTAAACAGCTCATTCAAAGCGTCGACATCGCTCGTCAGCCGGGTCATCAAGCGCCCAACCGGATTCCGGTCGTAGTAGGCAACTTCAATCGTCTGCAACTTGCGGAAAATCTGAGCGCGCAGATCAAACATGACCCGCTGACCAAGCGTATTGAGAAGAACATCCTGGAAGTAACCGATTCCCAGCGTGACGATGAGTGAGACAAGATAGGCTGCAGTCAGCAGTGCGATTCCGTGGAAGGCTGTCTCGATTGGCAATTTGCCGCCGGCGGCCGGGCCGACAAAGTCGTCGATCGCCCATTTCGTGAGAAGCGGTCCGACCTGTCGCACGAGATTGACCGCGATCGTCAGCAGCAGCGCGACCAGCACCAGTCGTCTGTATGGCCTGAGATAGCCGAGCAGTCGTCGAGCCGCACGCGAATCGTACAGTTTGCCCAGCGCCTCCTCTTCGTGAATGTTGCTGTCAGACATCCGGATCTGCTTCCCCTAGATTGCTGCGAGCTCTTCCTCGAGTAGCTGCCGGTCCGCAAGGTCGGCATAGGCACCTCTGTGAGCGATCAGTTCGTCGTGCGTACCGCGCTCGATGATTCGGCCGTGGTCAAGAACACAGATCAGATCGGCGTCCTTAACCGTTGAAACCCGGTGAGCCACGATGAGCGAAGTCCGCTCCTTCATGACACGCTTCAACAGGGTCAGAATGCGCTCCTCGGTGTAGGTATCGACAGCGGAAAGTGCATCATCGAGGATCAGTATCTTCGGTCTCCTCATGACCGCCCTGGCAATCGCCGTGCGTTGCTTCTGCCCGCCTGAGAGGGTGATGCCCCTCTCTCCGACAAGAGTCATGAAACCTTTCGGGAACTCTCGTATGTCATCGCCCAGACCTGCCACATCGGCTGCCCATTCGATCTCGGCCGGATCGGGCTTGTCGACTCCAAAGGCAATGTTCTCGGTCAGTGTCTCACTAAAGAGAAAAGTCTCCTGAGGCACGTACCCGATGTTGGCGCGCAACTGGGAAAGGGGAATGTCGCGGATTGGTGTGTCGTCGATAAGGATCATCCCCGGCTCGGCGTCCAACAACCGAGGAACGAGGTTCATGAGCGTCGACTTTCCCGATCCGGTCCGGCCGATGAAGGCGACCTTCTGACCGGGCTTGACGACGAGGTCGATATCCTTCAGGACCTCCGGGGAATCTGCGCTGTAACGATAGCTCAGGTTGCGAAACTCGATCTTCCCGCTGACGCTCGGAAGATCAGCAAGATCAGGTGAATCGGCGATCGCTGGCTCAATCAGCATGATCTGGTGCATCCGTTTGAGACTGGCTGTCCCGCGCTGGATGAGGTTGGTCACATAGCCCATGGCGATCAGTGGCCAGATCAGTTGCTCGAGGTATAGATTGAAGGCGGTGAACTCCCCGATCGTCATCTCCTTCTGGCCAGTCAGCCGTCCGCCATACCAGAGAATGACAGCGAATCCGGTGCCGATGAAGAACTGCAATAGCGGACGGAAGACTGCCGAGAGCCTGATAAGGTCGAGGTTCCGCTCAACAAACTCGAGGTTGAGATTGGCGAATTGACTGATCTCTGAATCTTCCTGCGCATAGGCACGGACGACCCGCACGCCGGCGAGATTCTCCTGTGCTCGGGCGCTGATCTCAGAAAAGAACTCCTGAATTCTCTCGAACCGGACGTGAATCTGCTGTCCAAAGTACTTGACCGTCAGCGAAACCAGCGGCATGGTAAGGAGCAGGATGAGGGTTAGCTTGACGCTGATGAGGAGCATCATCGGGACGATCAGCAGGACTCGAAAGAGAGTCTGCTCACTATACATGATCGCCGGCCCGACAATCTGCCTGACGGCGCCGAGATCATTTGTCGCCCTCGCCATGAGATCACCGGTACGATTGTTTTGAAAGAACTCGAGCGGCATCCTTTGCAGGTGCGCGTAGAAGTCCTGGCGCAAATCATACTCAATGTAGCGCGACATGTTGATCAGCGTTCGCCTCTGGACAAAGAGGAAGGCGCCGCTCACGACGCTCGCTGCAATGATCGTCAGAACGGATCGCAGGAGGTTGGAGTAGGTCACTCCCGCCGTCTGAAGATCATCGATTGCGTGACCGACAAGACGCGGAACGACAACACCAAAGGTAACCGAGGCGAGGACAAATAGAGTTCCCAGAATGAGGTGACGTCGGTACTTCTTGAGGTACGCAATCAGCCAGGCACGTCCGGTTGGGTATGTCGTCGGCCGGAGCGGGTTATTGACGTCGGATTCCAAATGCATGCACCAGTGATTCTAACCGGCCTCGCCGTGAACGCAAAGACTCGGACATGGGCACAACCACAGAGGCACCGGGTCACAGAGGAAGCACAGAGAAA
>JANNRD010000418.1:0-9093 GCA_031401095.1 Acidobacteriota bacterium | reverse complement strand
CTGAGAGATCGCTATCCACATCTTCCATTCCTCTCTGTGTTTTCTCTGTGGCTCTGCGTCTCTGTGGTTCATTACCTCAGTGGTTCATTACCCGACACGAAGGATCATTTGACCTCTCAATGACCGCCATTGTAAGATGCGATTGCCTTTGGCGGATTGATGATCAACCTTTCTGTTAACTAGAAGTTGCCCCGGTAGCCAGAGACTTCTAGTCCTGCAGAGGAACGCAGTGGGCCGGTGTAGCTCAGTTGGTAGAGCGTCTGATTCGTAATTAGAAGGTCATCGGTTCGAATCCGATCACCGGCTTCATCCTCGCGACTTTGATTCCCCTCGTGCAGGAATCTCACGTCGGCAGAGTAGTGCGCGGAGACGAATGGCCCCCCACCCCTCATTCAATGAAGTAATTTGAGTAGGAGACTTGCAGCCGCTCAGCGCAAAAAGCTGAGCCCGCCAATGTAAATTTGTCTTGTGCTCGGCATCCCATAGGAGATTCAGGCTATGCCCCCGCATTCATCAGGTTCATCGCAGATCGTCACGGCCGATAGACTAACGCTCCGTCGGAGAGATCTGCTGTTGCTGGCGCTTGTTTTTGGCGTGATTGGGGTCAGTTATGCGTTCTCGCCGCACGTCAGATCCGCAGTCGCGAGCCTGAGCCTTGGGAGGACGGGGGCAACGATTGCCGCGGGCGAAGGGCACGCCGGCCTTCCCGGCACGTCGTATGCCGTGGGGATGGTTCCATTTCAGACGTGCACCGTCAATTGCAGCGCAACTGTTCCCGCTTCAGGGACCGCGGGACAGGCCGTTGCCTTCCAGTCGACAGGTACTCCTTCGAATTGCGCGACTGGCCCGACGTTCCAATGGTCGTTTGGTAATGGCGATACGTCGGCCGCTCAGAATCCCAACTACAGCTACAGTTCTTCCGGTACCTTCAACTGGCAGCTGACTGTCAGCGCGAGCCAGAGTGGCGGTGGCGGTGGGAGCACCATTTCCACTGTCGCGGGTGGTGAAGGAGAGGGAACGGCAGCGAACCAGGCATCATTTTCCAGGCTGACCGCGGTAGCTCGCGACCCGCTGTCGCGCGGGGTCTATCTTGCGGCCCAGAGAGAATCGACAAATGTCATCTATTTCGTCAATACGACAGCCTCTCAGGTGACGCTCGCGGGCAAGACCTTTGCTGCGGGTGAGACGCGTGTTGTCGCCGGCGGCGGCATGTTCTTCAATGTCGAAAACGTGCTTGGTGTTGATGTCGATCTTTCGTCTCTGCGAAGCCTTGCGGTGAGCACCGACGGAAGTCTCGTCTACTTTATCGAGAACAGCGTTGTTCGAGCTCTCAACGTTGGCAATCTGACGGTGACGATTGGAGGCGGGACTCTGGCACCGTCGAACCTTCGGACGCTTGCGAGTATCGGCTTTGGCAGCGAACTGAGCGCGGTAGCCGTCAACCCAAGCGATAACGCGGTTTTTGCCGCGGACGCGACCGCCGGCATTAACCGGGTTTTTCGGATCGACCCGACCAGTGGCAATACCTCAATCATTGTTGGGAATGGTGCTGCGACTTTGAAGACGGCGCCTTTTGTGGGAGATTCTGCGAATTCGATCCCGCTGCTTCAGCCGCGAGCGATCAAGTTCGAGGGCAACGGGAATCTGATCGTCGCGGACACTGGACATGCGCGGGTCATTCGCGTTAGTCCGGCGACTGCTGGCGGGAACGCAACTCTTCTTCTGCAGGGCTCCACGGACGACGGAACATACCTCAATGGTCTCGCCGTCGCAGCAGGAAGTGTTTATGTCGTTGACGGGAATCTCCAGACCGTACGTCAAGTGACGGGTGGCTCGGGGACAATCGCAGGCACGAGTGGTGTCGCTTGCAACTACCAGGCGAGTCCGCCTTGCGGAGATGGAGGGCAACCGGCCGGGGCGATCTTTGGTTTTGTGGGCAGTGGCTCGGTAACGCAGGAGGCGGGCGCTGACGGCGACGCCAGTGGTATCTACCTTGTCGACCAGGCCCCATTCTCGCGTTCACGGATACGATACATCAATCGAACAGGCGGTGCGGTTACGCTTGCGGGCACAACAGTCGCGGCGTTGACCATTCAGACCATCATCGGAAAAGGGCTCGATTCCCCGTTCGACGGTGGAGCCTCGACGGCAGCCTTCTTGTCAGGCCCAATCGGTGTTGCGGCGGATTCCAATAACAACCTCTGGAGTACTGATTCGCTGCAGGTCAATCGACTTCGCTTTCACAACCGTGGTGGGAGCCAGGTGACGCTCTTTGCTGGCACCGCTTCGCAACAGGTGGTGCCTCCCGGCTCGACAATCACGGTCAACGACACCCCCGGCGGCCTTGGCGATGTGATCCCGGCGATCTTTGGGAACCTTGCTGATCCCCAAGGGTTGTTTGCCACCAGCCAGGGTATCTACATCGCCGACTCCAAAGGCGGGCCGACCTATCCGCCGGGTTTTGGTGGAACGAAGACCTCAGCGCTGCGCTTCGTCAACACCAGTGGTTCAACGGTCACTTTCTACCCGAATTCCGCCGCGCCAGTTTCAATCCCGCCCGGTTCAATGGCGCGCATCGCGGGTTGCGAGCCCTTGCCAACGTCCTGCGCGGAGTTGGGCTTTGCGCGAACTTCGAAGTTTGTTGGTATGAGCGATGTTGTCGTCGGGCCCAGCGGAGACATTTACGTGACCGCAGTCGGTGACAACATCGTGCGTAAGATCAACGCGTCGACGGGAAATGTCACCAACCTCAACGTTGCCTCGTCGAAGTACACGGGTCTTGGGCTCTCGCCAAGCGGCCGCATCTACATTGTCAACACTTCGGCTGGCAAGCTCCTCAGGGAAACTGCAGCCAACTCCAACGTTTTTACAGAACTCGTCTCGTCTGGGCTGAGTTCGCCTCGTGATGTCGCGATTGGCTCCGACAATACAGCCTATGTGACGACAGCCGGAAACTATCGAATCACACAGGTGACCGATGCAGGAGTGACCTCCGTCCTGGCGGGCACAACCCAGGGGTTCGCGGGTGACGGAGGCCCGGCCACTAGCGCCAAGCTGAATATCTCTCCGCCGTCGATCGATGTTGGTGTCTCACCCTCATCGTCTCCGCAGCCACAATCCGTTGGGATTGTCGTCGCGCAAAGCGGCGATATTTTCTTCGCCGATACAAACAATGGCCGTCTCCGCCGCATTGGCGGGGCGGCAGGTCTCGTGACCTGCGTCCGCAATGGATCGATCACGATCGGGGCGGCATCCAATCCGGTTCCTTCGGTGACGAACATCGTTCCGACAACAACCGTCGCCGGCGGCGGTGGCTTTCAACTGACGGTTAACGGCAGCAACTTCGTCAACGGCGCAGTCGTCAGATGGAACGGCGGGACCAGAACGACGACCTTCGTCAACAGTGGTCAGCTCCAGGCCCAGGTCACGTCCGCTGATATCGCCGTGGCCGGAGTCGCGACCGTGACGGTCTTTAACCCTGCGCCTGGGGGAGGTGTGTCTCCAGTGGGCGCGAGCTTCACGGTGACGAACCCGGCACCGACGCTGAACGGATTGAATCCTTCGAGCGCGATCGCCGGGGGAATCGCCTTCAACATGACGGTCAATGGCAACAACTTTGTCTCGACCTCGGTCGTCCAATGGAATGGCGGCAACCGAACGACGACGTTTGTTAACGGGACTACTCTGACGGCCGCGATTTCGGCTGGGGATATTGCGAGTCCGGTGACCGCGATGGTGACGGTGGTCAATCCCGCGCCCGGTGGCGGTACATCGACGCCTTTGAGTTTTACGATTGCTCCAGCGGGTCAGGGATTTGAGGCGGATGTCTCACCGAGGCCGACCGGGAACGGAACGGTTTCGCTGACGGATTACGTGCAGATCGGACGTTTTGCGGCCCAGCTCGACACTGTCAATGTGGGCAGTGAATTCCAGAAGGCGGATTGTGCACCGAAGGACACACTCGGCAACGGCTCTGTGAGCCTCGCCGACTGGGTTCAAGCGGGGCGATATGCGGCTTTCCTGGATACCCCGGTTCCCGCAGCGGGTGGCCCGACCGGACCGCCGCCGTTTGCGCCTCCGGGTGACGGGGTTACATCGACCAACATTGTTGCAGGACCAGAGCAGGCGCGCATCATCCGTGTCGTTAACACCAGCATTGCAAAGGGCGCGAATGGCAACGTGACAGTCGAGATTGTTTCGCAGGGTGATGAGAATACGCTCGGCTTCAGTCTCAGCTTTGACACCGCAAACCTGACCTTTGTCAGTGTTGCGCTGGCGCCAGGGCTGCCGGTCGGCACGGCGATTCTACCGAATCTGTCACAGACCGGAGCAGGGCGTCTCGGACTGGCGGTCTCGCTCCCGTTCGGTACCAGCCTGGCCGCAGGTACGAGGCAGTTGGCTGTCGTCACCTTCAACGCTCCGCTCGCGGCGCCAGCGGGTTCAACGCAGGTGATCTTCGGAGATGCTCCTATCCCGCGCGAGCTGGTACGAGCAGATGCGTCGACGATTCCATTGGCTCAGGCCCAGTTTCTTACGGGAACGATAACTCTCACCGGCGGCAACAACCCCGTTCCGACGGTCAGCACGCTCAACCCGCCGAGCGCGCTCGCCGGTAGCGGTCAGTTCACACTGACGGTCAATGGCACAAACTTTGTCAATGGTTCGATCGTGCGATTTGCAGGAGTGGATCGAGCCACGATGTTTGTCAACGCAACACAATTGACGGCAACCATACTCGCTGGCGACGTCGCCAGCGCGGGTACGCCCGCAGTTACCGTCTTCAACCCGATGCCGGGTGGAGGTCTTTCGAATTCGGTTAACTTCACGGTGACGGCGACAAATCCTGTGCCGACACTGACCCTTCTCAATCCGAACACAACGACAGCGGGAAGTGCGGCCTTCAACCTGGTCGTTACCGGAACAAACTTTATCGCGACGTCGGTGGTCAACTTTGGCGGCATTGCCCGGACGACGACGTTTAACAGTTCGACTCAGTTGACGGCGGCGATCCTCGCGACTGACGTGCAGAGTGTAGGTACACCTGGGGTGACCGTGACGAATCCGGGACCTGGCGGAGGTCCGTCCAACTCCCTGACGTTCACCATCACGGCCACGAACCCGGTGCCTGTCGTGACGACGCTCAGTCCGAACACCGGCACTGCTGGGGGCGCGGGATTTGTCCTGACCGTCAACGGCAGCGCATTCGTCTCAACCTCGGTTGTCCGATGGAATGCGGGCAATCGAACAACAACCTTCGTCAGTGCAAATCAGCTGACGGCACAGATCTCTGCTGGAGACATCGCTGCTGTCGGGACAGGGGCGGTAACGGTCTCGAGCCCCGGTCCCGGTGGGGGGATTTCCAACACTGTCAATTTCTCGATCACCGCCGCGCCGACAAGCGTCGTCCGCGTGGTTCCAACTTCAATCGCCCGCGGTCAGAACGGGGTTGTCGTTGTTGAGCTGGTCTCGACCGGCCTCGAGAACGGGGTCAGCTTTACGCTCGGGTTCGACACCACGCAGATGAGCTATGTTTCATCAGCCGCTGGTAGTGGAGCAGCGGGCGCAACCGTTAACATCAACTCGGCCCTCGCTGGGAGTGGTCTGTTGGGTGTGACGATCGCGCAGGGCCCGGGTACGACTTTCGCCGCAGGAACGCGCCAGTTGATGACGGTGACGCTCAATGCGCTTGTGGCAGGCGCAGCAGCGTCTTCCCAGGTCACATTCCCGGGCAGCCCCGTCGCGAACGAAGTCTCGGGTGTCACCGCCAATCTGCTGCCGGCGACATTTACGCCGGGCACGGTGACGTTCACCCAGACCAGCAACCCCGTGCCGACGTTGTCAAGCATCTCGCCGACATCGACGACGGCCGGCAGTCCGGCGTTCACTTTGCAACTCACCGGCACCAACTTTATTGCGGGTTCAGTGGTTCAGTGGAATGGTGCTGCTCGGACGACAACGTTCGGCGGCGCGACATCGTTGACTGCCGCCATTCCGGCGAGTGATGTCCTGACGCAGGGCACGGCACAGGTCACTGTCTTCAATCCGGCCCCGGGTGGGGGCACATCGAGCCCGGTGACCTTTACGATCACCAGTATCCAGAATCCTGCGCCAACCGTCTCGAGCGTTGTGCCCAACTCTGCCACCGCTGGAGGGCCTCAGTTCTCAGTTCAGGTCAATGGTGCGAACTTCATCAATGGCGCGACTGTGCTCTGGAACGGGAATGCCCGCACTACGTCTTTTGTCAGTTCGTCGCAGTTGAACGCGACGATCACGTCGAATGATATCGCGGCGGCGGGCGCGGCGAGCATCGCGGTCAGCAATCCGGCTCCGGGCGGCGCCACTTCCGGCACCGTCGCGTTTACGATCAACAATCCGGTTCCTGCCGTGACGACACTCTCGCCTCCATCCGCAGTGGCTGGTGGGGCTGCGTTCCAGTTGGCGGTCAATGGATCAAACTTCACGACAACTTCGGTCGTGTTGTGGAATGGGTCGAATCGTACGACCACCTTTGTCTCTGCGACTCAGATATTGGCTTCGATTGGCGAAAGCGACGTCGTTGGGCAGGGAACTGCGACCGTCACAGTTTCTAACCCGGCTCCGGGTGGAGGCACCTCGAACAGCGTCAATTTCGTCATCGGTTCATCGACCTCGCTACCCGTCATCTCCAGTCTCAATCCGAACGCTGCGCTGGCAGGTGGCGCACAGTTCGCATTGAAGGTTCTCGGCGCCAACTTCGTGTCAAGCTCGAAGGTGTTGTGGAACGGCCAGCAGCGGACAACTACCTTCGACAACTCAGGCCAGTTGACGGCGATTATTCCGGCGTCCGACATTGCCAACGGCGCGGTGGTCAGCGTCACGGTCTTGACGGCAGGCGTCAACGGCGGGACCTCGAATCCCGCGACGTTTACAGTCAGTGGGCCGAATCCGGTCCCGACCCTCAACACCCTCAACCCGAGTTCGATAGCCGCGGGAACGGGTGCCTTTACTTTGACGCTCAGCGGATCGAATTTCATTTCTGGTGCCGTGGTGACCTGGAATGGTGCAAATCGGCCGACGACGTTTGTCAATGGCACCACCGTCACCGCGCAGATCCCGGCAGCGGACATCGCGTCTCAGGGCAGCGCGCTGGTGAGTGTCGTCAATCCGGCACCCGGCGGGGGTGCATCCAACGAGTTGGTCTTGACGATTACACCGGGCAATCCGGTTCCCTCGCTTGGTTCATTGAACCCGAGCCAGGTTGCGAGCGGCAGTGGAGCGTTCGCGCTGACTGTCAACGGAGCGAACTTTGTCGCTGGCGCGGTGGTCAATTGGAACGGCAGCCCGCGGGCAACTACCTTCGTCAACAGCACGACACTGACGGCCCAGATTACGGCAGCCGATGTCGCGAACGGCGGAACCGCGGCCGTCACGGTCTTTAATCCAGCGCCCGGCGGGGGGACGTCGAATCCTCTGACGTTTACCGTCGTCGGCCCCAACCCTGTACCCATTATCGGGAGCCTGAACCCGCCCGCAGCTTTGGTGGGCGGACCCGCCTTTGTGTTGACGATAACGGGAACAGGCTTTGTCGCTAATTCGGTTGTCAACTGGAACGGCAGTCCGCGAACGACATCCTTTGTCGGGCCAACGCAATTGACTGCTCAGGTCTCCGCGGCAGACATTGCCGCAGTGACGACCGCTTCGGTGACTGTTTTCAATTCGGCTCCGGGCGGGGGAACGTCAAACGCGGCTAGCTTCTCGGTCGGCAATCTCAACCCGATTCCGACCTTGATGCTCATCAGTCCCGTCTCGACTCCGGCACGGGGTGGTCAGTTTACCCTGACGGTTACTGGAACGGGATTCTTTGCTGGCTCGATTGTTCAATGGAATGGTGGAAGCCGGCCGACGGTTTTCGTCGGTGCGACGACGTTGACGGCCCAGATCCCGGCCAGCGATATCATCTTCCCGGGGACTGCCAGCGTCACTGTTTTTAACCCCCTTCCAGGCGGTGGAACATCGACTGCACTGAGCTTTGCCATCACAAATCCGGTTCCAGCGGCGACGGCGATCAACCCGACTTCGATTCTTTTTGGCAGCCAGCCGTTCACACTGCAGGTGACGGGCGTCAACTTCATCGAGAGTTCAATCGTCAGATGGAATGGCCAGGACCGACCGACAGCCTTTATCAATGCGACGCAGTTGAGCGCCCAGATTTCAGCCGCAGATATAGCTGTTGTTGGGAGTGTGGCCGTCTCGGTCTTCAATCCCGCACCAGGTGGGGGGCAATCCAACGCCTTGACCTTCACGATCGTGCCGCCGGCCGCGGCGCCGGTACTCTCGCTGTTAGCTCCGGCCTTCGCCAACTTTGCTGGACCGGCCTTTGAGCTGACTGCCATTGGGTTGAACTTCACTCCCAATTCTGTCTTGCAATGGAACGGGGTGAATCGCGTGACCGCTTTTGTCAGTAGCACAACGCTGCGCGCGCAGATTCCGGCGAGCGACATCAGTTTCCCGGGATCGGCGAGCATCCGGGTCTTTACATCTCCGCCTGGCGGGGGCCTTTCACTCGCCCTCCGATTGCCGATCGTGAGACCGCTCGCGAACACGAATGCCGCGAGCTTTGTTGCGGGCAGCGTCGCCCGGGGGTCGATTGTCGCCGCCTTCGGTGAGGAGCTGGCAAGCGGCACGGCGAGTGCCAGCACGATCCCGCTACCCACTTCGCTGCTTGGAACAAGCGTCCTCGTCAAGGATGCTCTCGGTGTTGAGAGGACCGGTCGTCTCCTTGCTGTCTCGCCCAGACAGGTCAACTACGAGATGCCCGCCGGGACAGCGTTCGGCACGGCGACGGTGACGATTGTTTCTGGTGAAAACATCGTCTCGATTGGCGTGATCCAGGTCGTCGATGTCGCGCCGGGTGTCTTTGCGGCGAATGCGGATGGCCAGGGCCCGGCTGCGGCTCAACTGGTGCGCAGCCAGGCTGGAGGTGGCCAGGTCACTGAAAGCGTGGTCAGGTTCGATACGATCAGCGGCCAGTATGTTGCGGTCCCAATCGTCTTCGGTCCTCAAACGGAGAGCCTGTTCCTGGTCTTTTTCGGCACCGGGTTCCGGGCACGGACT
>JANNRD010000417.1:0-6393 GCA_031401095.1 Acidobacteriota bacterium | reverse complement strand
CGCAGCGCGAGCGGGTTGTCGGGGAGTCTGCGGCCTTCTTCGGTTAGTTTTCGGTGCGTTCCCTGCTGATACTGCTTAAGAGAGATTGGCCGATCGATCGGATAGTAATTCTTCTCGAGATCACCCTCGTTTCCTCTGATCGTCAGATCTTCCCAGCCAAACGGCATCGATCCGTGTTTGCCCCATTGAACGTTGATGCGGGGGCGTCCGGCGTGACGACGCGAATCGGCGAGAGCCGCCGCTCCTCCTGGCAGGATGCGGCCGTGGAAGTAGGTCCACAGCTTCTCGAGAGATTTTCCGTCAGGAGAATACCGGACCCACACCACCTCGTGGTCGCAGGGATCATTGTCTTCGGGAAAGTCTATGTCGTCTTCCCAGAAAAGATGATACGCGATCTGCCGGGACGCGGGCTCGAGGATGACGGCAAAGTCCTTGAGAGGAAAGAACTCGGTCGCAGTTGTGAAAAGACGCGGTGTAAAACGCCTCACCAACCGCCACTGTTCGGGCGAGAGGTCCTTCGGAGGGTCAAGTTTGAGGGCGCTGGCGTACTGTCGACTGGCGTCGTCAAGGCAGCGCCGGAGGTGCAGCTCGACCCCGCGATCCTGATAAAGCCCTGGCGTGGCCGTCTCCTGGGCAGAAGTCACACTGGCAGCGACGGTCAGGACCAGCGCCATCAGGCAAACATCTACGATCCCGCCCATGACGCGCGGCAGAAACTCTGGTCTCAGCATCTTCATCAGTGCTCAAAGTCGTGGCCGAGGTATCTTCTTCACAGATCGCTCACCGCGCTGTACACGTGTCTCAGTTGCGCAAGTATACAGACGAGCGAGCACAACTGCCGCGACGACCACGGCAGCGATCCAGCGCCGTTTTTAACAGGGGCGCAAGCTGCCGGCGAGCAACGCCCGCCGGCAGCTTGCGATCTGGTCGAGACGGCTAGCTAGAAATACAGCTTCAGACCAAACTGGGTGATCCGAGCATTGCCCGCAGTCAGAATCTGACCGAAGCCGGAACTGTCTCGGGCGATGTTCGGCGGTCCAAAATTCGCGTGATTGAAGAGATTGAAGAACTCTGCTCGGAACTGGAAGCGGACGCGTTCAGTTACTCTGAAGTTCTTCGCGAAGTTAAAGTCGAAGTTAACGGTACCAGGCGCACGCATGATGCCGACACCGGCGTTGCCGAAGGCCTGTGGCGAAGGATTGAACGCTGCAAAGGCGTCGGTATTGAACCACTTTTGCAGTGTCTGCTGGGAGTCGGCCAGGACTGGATTGCCGACCAGGTTCGGACGCGCCCGACGCTCACCGCCGATATTGAGCACAGTCGAGCCGCCGAGGGTCGCAGTCAGCCCAAGACCGCCCTGGACAACGTGAATGCCCGTCACCTGCCATCCGCCGAGCACGAGATCGGCGGCCTTGTGCCAGCTGTCCCCAAACTTGCGGCCATGACCAAAGGGCAAGTCCCAGACATAGCTCGCCACAAGCCGCTGTTTGATGTCGAACTCTGCCAACCCGCGATCGGCTGCCGTGTTGTTCCCATCCTGCGGCTCGCGGAAGGTCCCCGTATCGAAGCCGGCACCGCCGCCGCTTGTCGAGATATGGTCAGGCGCACCAGTCAGTGCCTTGCCCCAGGTGTAGCTCACCAGTCCGGTGAAGCCGTTTGAGAACCGCTTCTCGAGGCGAGCCTGGAGTGCATTGTACGTCGACCCGACGCGATCCTCCATCCACTGGATGTCGCCAAGCAGCGGGAATGGCCGCACGCCGGCGGATTGCGATCCATTTGCGTTTGTAATCACCGCACGCTGATTGAGATTACGGAATCCATTCAGCTTGGTGCCCTTGTTACCCACCCAAGCCACGTCCAGCACAAGGTCCTTCATCAGTTCGTACTGAATCCCGAAGTTGTATTGCTGAATGTAGGCCGTTCGCTGATCGGCATCCTGAGCGCGGCGGCTGATGGTCGGCGAAAGGCTGGTTGGATCGAGCAGACCAACTGGATAGCCATTGACGAGTCGGAACGGAGCAGCCGACGCTACCGCCGCAGCGCCAGTGACCGATGTCTGCAGCAGGTTGTCCACCAGGAACGGCGGGTTGAACCCAAGCAGCCCTTCACGACCCTGACGAACGGTGTGATTGTAGAACATCCCGTAGGCGCCACGGATGACGAAGCGATTTGTCGCCGCATAGGCAAAGCCAAAGCGAGGCGCAATGTTGTTTCGATCCGGATGAATCAGGGCGCGATCGTAGATGCTTCCATCTTTAGAGAAGACGTCCTTCCCGGTCTTCGGGTCGAAGTTGACGAACTGGTTCTTCTTCTCGACTGCCGGGTTAGCGTACTCGTACCGAAGCCCGACATTGAGTGTCAGTTTGGACGTCAACTTGTAATCGTCCTGAATGAAGTAGAACTGCATTCGCTGACTCTGATCCATGACGGTGAAGCTGGTCAGCGCCAACTGAGAAGGCAGTCCCAGAAGCAGATCTCCAACCGCCCGGTTGCTGAACCTGTTCTCAAAGTTCAGCCGCCCGATGGTCGCGTTCAAGTCGTTGATCCTAGTCTGCACGAAGAGGAACTCGGTGCCGAATTTGATCAAATGCTGTCCGTGATTCCAGCTAAAGGATGCCCTCGGATTCCATGAACGCGGGGTCTGAAATTGCGGCGTTGAGGTCGCCCGGCCAACAGCGTCGAAACCCTGGATGTTGAACTTAGGCATACCGCCAGTTATTTCCGGTGAGTTCGGGACGTTCTTCAAACCGATCGCGGCCGCGCCGTCGATGCCAAAGTTCGGGGGGTTGGTAAAGTAATTGCCGCGAGCGAAACCAAAGCGGAAGTCACCAACAAGATTTGGCGAGACCGTCCACGTCAGCCCAAGCGCCAGCCCCTGCGAACGATTGAGGTTTGATCCAAAGGCATCGTTGAAGGAGCCTTCACCAAGACCAGGAAGCGGAGCCGGTCGGAACAAGTTTGTGTCAACAAAACTGTAGCGCCCAAAGAGAGTCAGGTTGGTCGCAAACTGATGATCGACGCGAACGTCAAATTGATCCTGCCGCGTTTGCGTGACTGGTGTCGACGCGTAGATTGGGATGTTGTTGAGTGTGATCGTCGGGTCGGGGATGAGCGCGACGATCTTCGCACCGACGGGGTCCCATCGCGTTGACGGAATGACCCATCGCCCCAGCGCATCCTTGCCAAATTCAGGTCGGCCGGCGGCAAATGGATCAACGACAGCAGTCGTGAAGATACCCTGCTTCTCAAGCACGCTCGGAACAAGTCGAGTGCGCGGCACTCCTTCACGGTCACGCAGACCTTCATAGTCACCAAACCAGAAGGTGCGATTCTTGACCAGAGGGCCACCAACAGCCGCACCAAACTGATTCCGTTGCCTGCGCGGCTTGGGCGCACCCAGCGCGTTCGAGAAGAAGTTGTTTGCATCAAGAACGTCGTTCCGCAGGAATTCGTAAACGCTGCCGTGCACCGCGTTGGTACCTGACTTGATCGTCGCGTTGATGACCGCACCCGAACTGCGCCCAAACTCTGCCGAATAGGCATTCGTTTGGATCTTAAACTCCTGCAAGGCCTCAATCGACGGCTGCACGAGCTGGACGTTCTCGCCACGGAACGAGTTGGAGTATGAGATATTGTCTACTCCATCAAGGAGGAAGACGTTATTGAACGTGCGATTGCCATTGACGTTGAGCACGCCCTTGAAATTGACACTGGCGAGCCGTGGGGTTCCCGGCAGCACTCCTGGCGAGAGCAGCGCGAGTTGATTGTAGTCGCGGCCGTTCAACGGCAGTTCAACGATCTTCCTCTGATCGATCACCGATCCCCGAGCTGAGGTTTGCGTCTCGAGTAGAGCTGCCGCCTCGACGACCTCTACCGTGTTCGTGACGTCGCCGACCTGCAGGGCCAGATCAGCGCGGGCGACCTGGTTGACTTGCAGCGTGATTCCACTCCGGACCGTCTTGTTGAAACCAGCCTTCTCGACTGTGATCGCGTAGTTTCCAGGCTTGAGGCTGGTGACGATGTAGTACCCCTGGCCATTGGATTCAGTCCTGCTGCTGATGTTGGTGCCGACGTTTGTCACGGTAATCGACGCCTTTGGCACCAGCGCACCGGAAGTATCCTTGACTTCTCCAGTGAGTGTCGCCGTCTCCTGCTGCGCCAGCGCAGTCACCGAGAAGGCCACAAGCAGCGCCAGAAATAGCGTCAGCTGTACGCGTTGTATTCGCATTTCAGATTCCTCCAGTTGGGCTCGGTTGATGGGTTATTCCAAACACGGTTAAAAACAAGTGCGCTCTTCCTTCCCAGCTCGACTAGTCAAGCGCCAAATGGTTCGCAGGACCGTTGGTCTGCCGCGAACGTCGATCTCCGAACTCCCTCGAGGGTACACCTGACCGTCAATCGACCGGCGCTTTCTCGAAAGAACGCATCAAACACCAATTATCTACAGATACCCAGCAAGAGGCTTCATCTCGACCTTAAATTCATCTTCAATGCAAGCAAAGGTTGCCCGGATCACTCGCAATCATAACCCGTGCCGCGCGATTAGACCATGTCTCTATGAAAGAGAGACGGGTCGCTTCTCGTGGTAGGATTGCGTCGCGGCAACTGCCACCTCCAAATCCGCGACTCCGTCGGCGCAGGTGATCGACGGCGGCAGCCCCTTCGAGAGCCGATCAACAAAATCCCGCAGCTGGTCAACGTACGCGCGCTCAAAGCGCTCCATGAAGTACGGTACCGTGTCGTGCGAAACGCCTTCCTTCTTCATGACCAGCACTGGTGTCTCGCGGAGATACCCGACCTTGAGTGTCCCTTCGGTCCCCATGATCTCGGCACGAATGTCGTAACCGTAGACGCCGCTTCGACTGAGATCGATGACGCCCAGTGCGCCACTCTTGAACTGGAGAGTGACGATCGCGTTATCAATATCACCGACCTCTGTCACTTCCGGATAAGCAAGTACTCCCCCGATGGTATGAACACTGGCAACCTCACCCATGAGCCAGCGCGCGAGGTCAATGTCATGAATTCCCATGTCGATCATGATACCGCCACTGTGCTTCGGATCGAGATACTCGAGGCTTGGCCTGAAGGGGTCCCGGGATGATGCCTTGAAAACGATCGGTTTGCCGATCACGCCCTCGTCGATCTTTTTCTTGGCCGCGCGATAGCCGGGATCAAAACGGCGCATGAAGCCCATATGAAAAAAGACGCCTGTCTCCGCGACGACACGTTCGATCGCCCGTGCCTCGTCGAGCGAAATCGACAATGGCTTCTCGCAAAAGACCGCCTTCCCCGCTCTCGCGGCCGCGACGATGATGTCGTGATGCGTGCTCGTCGGTGTGATGATGACAACCGCATCGATCTCTTGATCCGTGACCAGTTCTTCATAGTGCCGGTACCATTTGGGAATACCAAGACTCTTCGCCGTCGCCTCCGCGTCGGGTTGCACGTCCGAGGCGGCCACCAGATTCGCTTGTGGGACACGAAACGCCAGGTCCTCCGCGTAAACCGTTCCCATGCGGCCGACACCGACCAGCCCGACATTGATCCTCTTACTCATAGAAAAGAACGCTCCTTCTTGACTGCCTTTTCATATTCCGCGCGCGCCGCGCGCACAGCGTCGACTTCTGAAACCTCAGCAATCGGCACATCCCACCACGACTCATAGCCGGGGACGCGCAACTCTTTGTCGACCTCAACGACAATGACCGTCGTCACCTCTGACTGGCGCGCCGTCTGAAGCGCTGCGAGCAACTCTTCGTGCGTCGTCGCGCGAATTGTTAGCGCACCAAGACTCGACGCGTTGAGCGCCAGGTCAACCGGCAACAGGTCTCCATCAAATTGGCCGGTATCGGTATGACGATAGCGATAGTCCGTGCCGAACCCGCCCGAGCCGACCGCGCGCGACAGGCCGCCAATGCTCGAGAACCCATGGTTGTCGAGGATCACGATGTTGAGTTTGATGCCTTCGGCAACTGCCGTCGCGATCTCCTGCGCCATCATGAGATAGGAGCCGTCACCGACCATGACATAAACGTCGCGAGTCGGATCCGCCATCCTCACCCCAAGGCCACCCGCAATCTCATAGCCCATACACGAGTATCCATACTCCATGTGATAGCCCTTCGGATTGCGAGTCCTCCACAGTTTGTGGAGATCACCCGGGAGACTGCCAGCCGCCCCGAGCACGACATCCTCTGGCTGTGAGAACGAGTTGACGGCGCCGATGACCTGGCTCTGAGAAAGCGGGGGGCCGTGTCGAAAGCTGAAGAGACGGTCGACCTCAGTCTCCCATTCCGCCCTCAAGCCTGAGATCTGCGATCTGTAAGCGTCGTCGACCCGATAACCGGAAAGGGCCACGCGCAGGACATCGAACGCTGCCCGGGCATCCGC
>JANNRD010000416.1:0-6720 GCA_031401095.1 Acidobacteriota bacterium | reverse complement strand
CGCGTAAACGCGAAACGCCTCGGCTCCCTCACCTTTCATCAGGCGGAGATTTGCCAAATGAAGGACAATTCGCGAACCTGGTTCAAATGCCCTCGATTTGATCTTAGCTACCCGATATTGACCGAAACCACTGTCCTCGACGCGTTGCGCCAGGTGATTGATCCGGAAGTCGGGTTGAGCATTGACTGTTCGGCGCAAGGAAACGAATTGACGACCATTCCCTTCCCGTTACGCCAACCTCGCCAGCACTCAAGATAGATGTGTAATTAGGCGATGGCCGCCTACGACTGTGCAACGCGCATTCAGCCGGCACCTAACTGCGTGACTCTCAACGAAGCCAAACCCGTACCCTGCACATCGACCCGCAGTTGTGGGCTGCTGACTGGAAGCTCAACGATCGCACACAGGTTCTGCTGGAGGGGCGACACCTTCAGGAATCGTCTATGGAGGTGGACAACTGACACCGGTGAGATCAAGTGGGACGTCGCCGTGGGCCGACCAGTCCGCCGCGATCTTAGCTTCTTGAGCGAGCGGTTTGACGAGCAGCTGGTTTCTGCTACTCTACTGCACGTCAAGTGACCTCTTCGGGCGACGCCGATCCACCTCGATACCGCTCCAAACGGAGCTCAAAACTTGACTGACAACAATAGCCAAAGGAGCTGATCAGGGAGGACTGCGCGTGAGCCATTTGCTTTGCTCACGAATAGCTCACCATCTTTTCACCTTGCATCATTTGTTGCCGCATCATGGACTCACCCCACTCATCCGAGCAACAACAAGTCGTCGATCATCGCGTTATGCAAAACACCAACGCCTGGAGGAGATATGCGCCGAATTCAACTCGCCTTCGTGCTGCTGCTGCCCCTGTCGCTTTTAGCGACCGCCGTTGCACAAAACAAACCGCGTCTACTCGACAAAGATACCTTCTTCGAAATGGAGTCGGTCGGCAATCCGGAAATCTCGCCAGACGGCAGACAGATCATCTTCACCCGCACTTGGGTGGACAAGATGAAGGATCAATACCGCAGCAATCTCTGGATCACGGATGTGGACGGCGCGCGCGTGCGCGAATTGACTTCCGGCGCGCGCAATGACAGCTCACCTGTCTGGGCACCCGATGGCAAGCGCATAGCGTTTTTGTCTGATCGCGATGGGACCAATCAGTTGCACGTGATGTGGCTGGACACGCGCGAGGTGGCGCAGCTGACGCATCTGGAACAAGCCCCAAACATCATCAAGTGGTCGCCCGACGGCAAGTGGATCACTTTCACATCCTTTGCGCCCGATACCGATCCGATTCTGGGGGTGAAGCTACCCGAACGGCCACGCGGCGCGGAATGGGCAAAGCCAGCGGTGCTTGTTGACCGGTTGTCGTGGGCGTCGGATGGTCGTGGCGCGTTGCCTAAAGGGAATGTTCACCTCTTCGTGATTGATGCGACGATCGGTGGGACACCGCGCCAGATCACCACCGGGAAGTTCAACCATAACGGTTTTGATTGGGCGGCAGACGGCAAAACCATCTTCGTCTCCGGCATTCGCAAGCCCGAGGCGGAATACCTGCGCAACGACAGCGAGATATATTCAGTTGACCTCAGCAGTCTCGAAATCAAGCCGCTCACTGACCGCAAGGGCCCGGACGGTAACCCTGCAGTTTCGCCTGACGGCAAGTACATTGCGTATATCGGCTACGATGACAAGACGTATACGAACCACGTCTCGTCGCTCTATCTGATGCACACCGACGGCAGCGGCAAGCGCGTGCTGGCCGACAAACTGGACAGCACGCCGCAGAACCTCAGCTGGCAGGGCAAAGTCCTTTACTTCACGGTCGAATCGAAAGGGATGACCAACATCTTCTCGGTGTCCTTAGACAATTGGCAGCTGCGCCAGACGACCACCAAAACAATTCTCAGCGGCGTGTCATTGGCGGGCACCGGTCAGATCACCGCGGTTAGCTCAAACCACAAAAGGCCAGGCTCCCTGGTTACCTTCAAATCGGATGATGCGACCAGGATGACGACGCTTGTTGACGTGAACCATGACGTGCTCACCGGCGTCACGCTCGGCGAGGCTGAGGAGATGTGGTTTGCGTCGAAGGACGGATTGAGAGTCCAGGGCTGGCTCATCAAACCCGCCAATTTCGAGACGGGCAAGAAGTATCCGATGGTGCTCTGGATTCACGGCGGCCCCTGGTCGATGTACTCGACGGCGTGGAACTGGGCCTTCCAGAACTTCGCGGCAAATGGCTACGCCGTGCTTTACACCAACCCGCGTGGCTCAACGGGCTACGGGCAGGACTTCGTCAACGGCATTCAGTATTCATATCCGGGCAGGGATTACGACGACCTGATGGCGGGTGTGGATGCGGCGATCGCCAGGGGTTTCATCGATGAGCGCAACCTTTTCGTCTGCGGCGGCAGTGGCGGGGGCGTGCTGACGGCCTGGATCGTCGGGCATACCGATCGCTTTGCCGCGGCGGTATCGATGCGCCCGGTCATCAACTGGCATTCATTTGTCGGCACGACCGACGGTGCCAGCTGGTACGATCAATTCCAGAAGCGCCCGTGGGAAGACCCGATGGAATATGCCGTTCGCTCACCGCTGCACTACGTCGTCAACGTCAAGACGCCGACAATGGTGATGACGGGCGAAGCCGATCTGCGTACGCCGATGGGCCAGAGTGAAGAGTATTACCGCGCACTAAAGATGCTGAGGAAAGAGACGCTGCTGGTGCGGATGCCCGATGAATTCCACGGCTGGCGGCGGCCTTCGCATCAACTGCTGCAACAACTCTACCTGCAAGCCTGGTTCGAGAAGCATATGCGGAAGGACCAGGCCGCGACCAGATAGGTAAGTCCAGAGTCCTGGAGTGCGGCGGCTTGCCGCCGCCTTTCTCCGCTGCCCCTGGTGCAGCGTCTGCCCACTCTCGTCGAATAAGTCGAGGCACGAATCTAGAAAAACAAGAACGGAACACACAGACCGAAACGAAACGCACATCGCCTCCGACGTTCAAAGCTGAGAAATGAAACCACCCCTGCCTGGACTCAACCCAGCCAGCAGGGCCTTCAGGACCGCGTGTGCGAGGAGCCCTTCACGCCACAGAGCTACAAGGCCGCGCCCATCCAGGTATCACAATCCCGAAGGCGCAGCGCGGATGGAGTCGTGCCAGGTTCGATTTGTAGTGGGCCAACACCGAACACGGGCAGCTCTTCAGATCCCTCTGCAGATCGAGCCGAGTGTGTCACCGCGTCTCGTCGCGGTTCGTCTCAAATGCCTCGAGCCAGGCAATGTCCGCGATATCCTGTGGCCGACCCGATGCCCGTTTGTTGCGAAGTAAGTCCAGCCGGCCAATGACTGGCACCTCCAGGTCTTCGATCGTTCGCACTTCGCATTGCGGCTGAGCTTCCTCGAAGAGGACGCCGTCGATCGAGGTCAGGATGTCGATCCTCCGCGGCGCAACCCCGATTTGGATCACCAGCCCAGGAGTGCTGAGATCGTCCGCAGTCAAGCCACTCAGGGCAGCGCCGTAGTGGACGAGCGCGTGCCACACACGTTTTGCGTTCTCGGGTGAGGGGCGAATCCACAGATCGATATCGCCCGTTGCCCGAGGTAATCCATATGTAGCGAGGGCGTAAGCACCGACCACCCTAAACTCAACGCTCTCGTCGGAAAACGTTGACAACATGTCGCGGAAGTCTGGATTCAGCAACCGGTTCCCCTTTAAAAGACCATGCATCCAACGCCAATTGCCACATCATCGCCCACAGATCCGCGGATGACGATCGGCGAAGGTCCGACTCTTGCCCCTGATCGGTCAGATTCGTGATCCGGATCTCCCCCGGCTCAAAGGATGATTCGCCTGAACTCCGGGTACCCTTAAGTGCGGGATCGCTAGTGTTCATGCACCGCATGATATCGCAAGTAGGACGAGTCAACAGCACTTGTTTTTCAGTTCCTGAATTCAGTGCGAGAGCCCACCGACACCGACCGCTGGTTCGCCTCCAGTAGTCTCACACCGAAGGACGGAGCCCAGTTTGAGGAACATCTCGCGAGACTAGTCGTATCAGCGAAGGGAAGCAAGATACAGAGACAATGACAACAGTCAGAAGGAGTAGAGTGCAGTCACGATTACTAACTTCCATCGCAGCACTTTGTTTGTGCTTGTCAGCCGCGTTATTTGCGACGCCTGCCCGCTTGAGTACTCCGACTTCCGACTGGCCTCAGTGGCGAGGTCCGCAACGCAATGGCATCTCTCAGGAAACCGACCTCCTGAAGCAATGGCCGGCCGAGGGGCCGAAACTGCTCTGGCAGGTCAACGATATAGGGGACGGATATTCAACGCCAGCGGTTGTCGGAACGCGCAGCTACCTCATGAGCAACCGTGGCTTTGAGAATGAGTTTGTTCAGGCTCTCTCAACTGAGGATGGAAAACCTGTCTGGACAACCCGCGTCGGCAACGTCGGTAGCCCGCAGGACTTTTTGTACGCGAAGGCTCGGTCCACGCCGACCGTCGACCGAGATTCGATCTACGCGCTTGGCTCGGACGGTGACCTCGCCTGCCTCGAAACCGCTAGCGGAAAGATTCGATGGCAGAAGAGCCTCCGGAGAGAGTTCGGCGGCCAGCCGGGCATATGGGCGTATGCAGAGTCTCCGTTGGTTGATGGTGATGTCGTCGTCGTAACCCCGGGTGGCGCACAGGCGACAATGGTTGCGCTCAATAAACGGACCGGGGCGGTCATCTGGAAATCCGCGATCCCGGGCGCCGATCCCGCGGGTTATGCATCGGCGATCGTCGTCCAGGCGGGCGGCCTCAAACAATACGTGCAGTTTTTGAGCAAGGGCATGGTCGGAGTTGATGCGAAGACTGGCGAGTTCCTCTGGCGCTACGGCGATGTTGCCAAGGGTATGGCACAAATGGTGACTCCAGTGGCACGTGACGCATATGTGTATGGCGGAGCGAATAGCATCGGCGGCGGGCTCGTTCGTCTCAAGGTGGATGGCGGCAAAGTCATTGCAGAACAGGTCTACTTCGAGCGCGGACTTCCGAACAACATTGGTGGATCGGTGCTGATTGGTGACTATCTTTACGGCACGGCGAACAAGGGGCTGGTTGCGGTTGAGTTCGCTACGGGCAAGGTGAAATGGCGGGGTGAAGGGATCGGCGACGGTTCGGTAGCCTACGCCGATGGTCAGTTATACCTTCACGGCGAAAATGGAAACGTTGCGCTGATCGAAGCGACTCCGGAGGCTTTTCGAGAGAAGGGTCGATTCACTCCGCCGGCTCAGCCGAAGCGTAATCGTTTGGGGCCATTTCCGGAGAAGGCGTGGACGTATCCCGTGATTGCCAATGGGAGGCTCTACATTCGAGATATCGGGACGTTGTGGGCTTACGACATCAAGGCAAGCCGCTAGGCACTTTCGCCGCTGGAAGTACTTGCGATCGCTCTCTGCCACTCAAATGATTATTTGTTCTGACCTCGGCAAGGAGGTCGGCCGGGGTGAGGAGCGCATGCGCCATGCCTCGAGAGCGACCCCGCACGTGTTCAGGGAACACTCTGGTGACTCAGGCCCCCCTTTATGGTGATTCATTCGTGACTGAAGCGACAATTCCACTAGGAAGTCCGTGGCGAGACGCCATCCTTCCCTATTCTTCTTTGCGCCTTTGCGTTAAAACTGTCAGGAATTTCATCGAGGCTTCGCTTCCGCGTGCTGTCCAAGGAGGAAGTTGCTATGCATCGAAGAAGGTTTATCCGTTTCGCCGGAATGGGCGTCACGGCGGGCACGTTGGCCGATTCGTTCGCCGCGCGTGCCGAGTCGATCGCGCAGCGCAACCCGGCCAAACCGGCGGCCCGGTCTCGCAGAGCATTGATGAAGGCCGGACATCAGCACGACCATACGACCGAAGCGTTGACGCTCCTTGCAGGGCTGGGCGTGAACCACATTTGCAGCGGGTTGCCGTCAGCGAAGCTCGACGAGAACTGGTCAGTCGAAGCGCTGACCAAGTTCCGCGAGCGCATTGAGAGCTTCGGCATCCGGTTGGAGATGATCCCATTGCCGCTCAGCTCTGCATACATCACCCGCGCCGAAAACCCGAACATCATGCTCGGCAAGAGTCCGGAACGCGACCGCGAGATCGAGAACATTTGCCAAATGATCCGCGACGCTGCGCTTGCGGGCATTCCCGCGCTGAAATACAACATGAGCATCCTGGGCGTGGTCAGCACCGAACCGGTCAAATGCCGGGGCGACGCGGTGTGCCGCGCGTTCGACTACGGCAAAGCCAAACAGGAGCCCCCGCTGACCGAGGCCGGGCCAGTCAATCCAGACGCGTACTGGGAACGCATCAGCTACTTTCTGAACCGAGTCATCCCGGTGGCTGAGGAGTATAGGGTCCGCCTTGCTTGTCACCCGCACGATCCAGGCATGCCGCACAACACCGGGTTTCGCGGCGTCAACACGGTGCTGGGCAGCGTCGCTGGTCTCAAACGCTTCCTTGAAATTACACCCAGCAAATATCACGGGCTGAACTTCTGTCAGGGCACGGTCTCGGAGATGCTTGCGAAACCGGGCGAAGAGATATATGACGTGATCCGATACTTCGGCAGCCGCGGCAAGATATTCAACGTCCATTTCCGCAACATCAAGGGCGGGCGCTACTCGTTCACCGAGGTGTTCCCGGACGGTGCCGTGGTGCGCCTCATCACGGACTCGCAGTACGTG
>JANNRD010000415.1:0-5489 GCA_031401095.1 Acidobacteriota bacterium | reverse complement strand
GGACCAGCGACCCTGCATGTCGCTAATGCGCGCTACTCTGCTTATGTCACCAGAAAAGACCGGGAAGTTTGAGCCGGTCAAGACCAAATTCGAGTAGTTGTTAATGCCTGGCTGCGACGCCCGAAACAATGAAAAGCATGTAGTACCGCCTTTAGGCGGAAGATTTCGGCTGCCACGCCCATTCCGCCTAAAGGCGGTACTACGAACTCAGGGATCAGCGATATCTAAAATCCAACATCAAATGAGTTCTCCCTTGCGCATCTGCTCGGCCAGATACTCCGATGCTCGCATTGAGAGTGCCATGATCGTCAGCGTCGGGTTTTGCGCACCGCCGGTCACAAAACTGCTGCCGTCGACGACGAACAGGTTTCTTATGTCGTGGCTTTGATTCCATTTGTTGAGGACGCTGGTTTTTGGATTTTCGCCCATCCGGCAGGTACCGAGTTCATGAATACTGCGGCCGGGGTTGTTCATTTTTTCGTTACGGTGCAGCACTTCAAATCCGCTGTCGACGAGCAATTGGCTGATCGTGTCAACCGCGTCTTTCGCCATGTTGAATTCGTTGTCGCTGTAGCGGCATTGAAAGTTCAATACTGGAATGCCCCAAGCATCAGTGACTTTCGGATCGAGTCTGACGCGATTTTCAAAACGTGGGAGCACTTCGCCCATAATCGTCGTGCCGAGACCGGCTCCGCGATGACTGTTGACTTGCTCTTCGATCTCGGCCCCCCAGCCCGGAAACAGATTAGCATCCGGCGTCTGACCCGGATACAAGTCAGTAGCGTAGCCACGCAGAAAGTTCTTTTCCTTTGTCTTCACATTGCGAAAGCGTGGGATAAAACCGGCGCTGCCAATCAAACCACGCGGCGCTCTACCGTTTCTAGCTTCAGGGATGAGGGCCACGACGCCATTTGGAATGTAATACTGATCGTGCCAGTAATGGCCCAGGACGCCACTGGAATTGGCGATTTTGGAATTCAACAGGATGCGTGTGCTTTCCAGGCACGAAGCGCCCAGGACGATGACTTTGGCCTTCGCGTGCAATTCACGCCCTGATTGACGATCCAGAAAATTGACGCCGCTGGCCAAACCGGTCTGTTTGTCGGTGGTGATATCGCGAACCACCGCGTTGGGCACAATCGTCAAGTTCCCCGTCGCCTGTGCCGCCGGCAGCAGCAAATTGAAAGAACTCGCAAACTGTCCATCGCCGAGCGCGCGCCGGATCTTTGTGACTGTCATGCCACGCGGTTTCGCGGTTGCCGCGATGCGTTGCAAGACGACGCCGTCGGGCGAATTGTCTTCCACGAAAACACCGTCGGGCAACTGCGCCAAGCCTTCTTTGCGCCCCGTCACGCGAAACAGCGGTTCGACGCGGTCGTAATACGGTGCGAGGTCAGCGTAACTGATCGGCCAGTTGTCGCCAAAACCGTCGTGGTCTTTGGCTTTGAATTCGTAATCGCTGAGGCGATAAGACATCCGCGCCCAGAAAAGTGATTTGCCGCCGATCATTCGGATACGCGCCCAGCTATACGGCACTTTCGTGTCGTAGGTGTAAGGAATCTGTTCGTGGTCGACCCATTGGTTTGCGTTGAATTCGGTGGCCTGATAAATGTGCGGCAGCTTGCCTGGTTTGCCGAAACCGCGATACGGCAATTCGGACACCGGTTTAAGCGTGCGCTGGCGATTGAAGTCGACCGCGGGCCCGGCGTCGAGCAATAAACACTTCGCACCCTTTTGCGTCAGCCTGTACGCAGCCATGCCTCCGGACGCGCCGGAGCCAACAATCACAACGTCGTATTCTTTTTCAGCCATGCATTTTCCCGGGGGTGGGACTTGAGCACGAACGGACAGGGGGACCAGGATCAAAGCGAGTCACCGAAATGTCCAGGGATCGCGTCCAGAATGAGAATAGCGCAGAATGACCAGCATCCCCAAGAACTGCTCTACATTCTCGGGTGATCGACGACCTGAGGGCCGATCTGACCGCCGAGGTTGCCGCCGTCGTCGTTGCGCTACCGGCAATTGTCCGGCACGCCGCCTTGCCCTAGAATGAGACAGCCTCCAGATGAAATGTTCTGCTGGCTCATCAGTGGCGGACGAGACATACCGAAGGTGACCGTGGTCCGAGGCTTAACCGACCCAGCCAGTGAGGGACATCGCTCGACGTTTCCCGCGGCGGAGAATGGTTCACCTGGGTCTGCCTGAACCGCGAAGATGCAGATTTGATGCGGGTGGGAGACTTCCGCTAAGTCAGACTGTCTCAACCCAGCGACTTGATAAGGCGTTCCGCAAACTGGGCACGCGTCACCGATTCCGGATGGGATTGCACAATGCCGCTCGACCGGCTTTGCCGTTTGTTGAGGACCTCGATGCGTTGCAGCCCTTTCACGTAAAGCCCCGGGTTGAGACCCATCAGTTTCAGCGACAGAATGGCGACTGCGTCGCATTTCAATTCGATCAAGCGCATCGTCCTGGTGTCCCGGCTGCGCTGGGCAGCGGCCATCTCGTCTTCAAAGTAGGAATGGCCGAGTTCGTGCGTGATGATCCCGGCAAGTTCAGCGTCGTTAAGTTCTCCGGCCACTGAATCAGAAAGCATGAGCACCGAGCCGCGCCAAAGTTGCGCCTTTGGGGCATCGTGATGGAAAACGAACAATTCGATTCTACCGCTGCGCCCGTGCAACTGCAGCGCCTGCTGAAAGACCGGCTCGACGCGGCGCAGCAGTTTGCCCTGCGTCATGCGCTGGTCGCGCAACGAGGCGGGGAGCGCATTGATCGCCTGGGCACGAAACTCTGCACCCAAGAAGGTGATGCGGTCGGTGAAGAGGCGGCCTTTCAGTTCTTCGGCGGAGCCTGACCCGATAAACACCAGAGCCTGTTCGACTTCGTCCTTGTCGGCGGGCTTCGCATTGACGATGCCCAGCAGGCAGATGGAGAGTAGCGTGTTGAAAAAGAATTTTCGTAATTGTTGTCTGAGCATAACTTGTGCTTTCGTGCGCGCCGCATAGGGTGGGCGCTGAGGTGAGTCGTTGGTCGATAATTCGGTTCCGTGGGTCACGAACCAGACCTTAGGCCGGGGTGGGTGGTCGAATCCTGTGAGGACTCTGGGAATAAGCCGGGGAATTTCCTAGTGCGTTCCGCGAAAATTCCTGGTGGGGTTATGAGTAAGCAAACAAACGAGATATACGACTTCGGCCCGTTTCACCTGGATCGGCAGGAGCACTTGCTGCAGCGGGCGGGCGCGATAATTTCTCTGACGCCGAAGGCTTTCGACCTTTTGCTGGCGCTGGTCGAACGGCACGGGCGGTTGGTGGAAAAGGAGGAATTATTCCAAGTGGTCTGGCCGGACGCGATTGTCGAAGAATCGAACCTCTCTTCGAACATCGCGCTGATTCGCAAGGCGTTGGGCGACGGCGAGAATGGGCTGAAGCTTATCGAGACAGTACCGAAGCGCGGCTATCGCTTCGTCGCTGAGGTGCGGGAGGGGTCGCACGCTGATCCGGCGCCGCTGGTCATGGCTTCAGCACCGCCAGCCCGCCGCTGGGTGTGGTCAGTCGTTTTCCTCGCAGCGGGAGTGATTGTCGGTGTCGCAGGATGGGCGATCTGGCGGATCGCCTTCCGCCCCTCCCCCACGTTGGCGCCGCCGCGAGTCGTTCCCTTCACCAGTTTCCCGGGCAACGAAATGCAGCCGTCTTTCTCGCCCGACGGCAATCAGATCGCGTTCGTGTGGGATGGCGGAAAAGAAGACAACCCGGACATCTACGTCAAGCAACTCGACAATGAATCGCTGCTGCGCTTAACGACCAATCCAGCCGCCGATCTCTGGCCGTGCTGGTCACCGGATGGCCGCTACATTGCCTTTACGCGAGAGCTGAAGGAAGGCGCCGGACTGTACCTGATTCCATCGCTGGGCGGCGCAGAGCGCAGAATCTCGCAACTATCCTCCGGAGCGGGTCTTAACCAGATAAGCTGGTCGCCGGATGGGGACTGGCTGGCGATCCAGGACAAGAGCTCGCCAGAGGAGCCACCGGGTATTTTTCTGGTGGCGCGCGAGACGGGCGAAAGGCGCAAACTTACTTCACCGCCAGCGGTGGCACACGCTGACCGCTTTCCAGCCATTTCTCCGGACGGCAAGACAGTGGCCTTTGTGCGTTTCATCAGCAGCGGGGTCGGCGATCTTTATCTGGCTCCGACAGCGGGTGGTGAAGCCCGGCGTCTGACGTTCGATAATACGTCAACGGCAACTGCGGTCTGGACTCCAGATAGCCGCGAAATCCTGTTCTTATCCAACCGCATGCGTGGTGGCGGCAGTACGTACAGTTTGTGGAGAGTGCCTGCCACCGGGGGGACGCCGGTAGAGGTTGAGGCCGCCGGGCGAAATCTGACCAGCCTCGCCGCCTCACGTCAGGGCCAGCGCCTGGCTTGGACGCAAACCATCAATGACGATAACATCTGGCGGATGGAACTGGCCGACGCGGCCTCACCGAAAGGCCGGAAAGAGCCGCCTCCGTCGGCGAAGTCGGCGAAGCTGTTGATCTTCTCGACCAGATTGGATGCCAGCCCGGACTTCTCGCCTGACGGCAAAAGAGTCGCCTTTGCTTCTGATCGCTCCGGCAGCCCGGAGATCTGGGTCGCGGACAGCACGGGGGAGCACCCCGTCCAGTTGACGGCCTTCAATCGCGGGGTCACGGGCTCACCGCGCTGGTCGCCGAACGGGCGGGAGATCGTCTTCGATGGCCGCGCCACAGGCAGCACCGACATCTACGTCATCAGCGCCGAGGGCGGCCAACCACGCCGCCTGACCACCGACCCCGCCGAAGACGCTGTGCCAAGCTGGTCGCGCGACGGAAACTGGATTTACTTCAGCTCGAAACGCAGCGGCAGCGCTCAAATTTGGCGGATTCCAGCCGCCGGCGGGCAGGCCATCCAGGTCACCAGTCAAGGCGGGGTAGATAGCATGGAATCGCCCGATGGCAAATTTCTTTACTACACCAAAGCGCGTTATGCGCCCGGAATCTGGAGCAAACCCGTTGCGGGCGGCGAGGAAACGTTCGTGCTCGATCATCACCGGGCGGGATACTGGCGATACTGGGCGGTGGTAGAACGCGGCATCTATTTCGCCACCGCGGAGCAGCCCGAGCGGCCTCTGATCGAATTCTTCGATTTTGCGACGGGCCAGGTGACGCCTGTCGCCGTGCTGGAGAGAGGGATTGAGAGAGCGATGTCAGGTCTCGCCGTCTCACCCGACGGCCGCTGGCTGATCTGGTCGCAACTGGATCAGGTCGGCAGCGACATCATGCTGATGGAAAACTCCCGCTGAGTTGTTTATGAAGCCGTCCCAGAATCGATGCTACGAATTCGGCCCGTTCCGCCTGGATGCGCAGGAACGCCTGCTGCAACGCGATGGAGTAATGATCTCACTGACGCCGAAGGCTTTCGACTTGTTGCTGGCGCTCCTCGAACGACCGGGACGATTGGTGGATAAAGAAGAA
>JANNRD010000414.1:0-3455 GCA_031401095.1 Acidobacteriota bacterium | reverse complement strand
CAATGAACCACAGAGACACGGAGACACAGAGTGAGGACAGTGAAGAAAAAGAGGCGTTGGAAGACACCCGCTTACATTACTCTTTCTTCTCTGTCCTCTCTCTGTGTCTCCGTGTCTCTGTGGTTCATTGCTTCCGCTAGTGTGCCTGCGTCGACTAAGGTTGTGGCCGCCCAAAAACGATCGGTTGTGCGCTCACAATCCCTTTGCCTTCCTCGATGGTAATAACCTGATTCGCATTCACTTCGGATGCCACATCCACGCGGCCGCTCGGCCAGTTGACTTCGATTGTCGAGACCTTGTCCGCTTTGCCCAACCCGAAGGTGAGTGGCAATTCGCTCTGCGAGCAATAGCTCGATCCGCTTTTGACAACACTCCACAGTTTCATTTGGTTCGCGAGCTTCAGAGTAACCTTCGCTCCAATCCCGTCGCGGTTCGATACACGGCCGGCAGTCCTTATACGCAGGATATTGTTCTGGTTGCCGCCGTCATTGCGTAGCAACCTCGGCTTCCCGTTGTTAGAGGTGATCACCAGGTCAAGGTCGCCGTCATTGTCAAAATCGCCGTAGGCTGCGCCTCTCCCAACCATGGCCTGCTGCAGCGGTCGGCCGAGCTTCGTCGTCACCGCTTCAAACTTTTTCTTTCCGAGATTGCGAAAGAGGTGCGGTGGCTGAGCGTACCTGACCTTTTGCTGAACCGTGTTGATGTCGTCGGAGACATGCCCATTCGCCGCAAAGATGTCTGGCAACCCGTCGAGATCATAGTCAAAGAAAAAGCATGCGAAGGTCAGCGTCAGCAGCGATGCCCGCCCGATCGTCGAAGTCGGAGCTTCGTCGATAAACAAACCGGTGCCCTCATTGTGATACAGCGCCATCATCTCGTTCGAGAAGTTGCCGATCACCAGACTCTGCTTGCCCGAACCATCATAGTCCGCTGCGTCGACTCCCATACCCGCGCGCGCAACGCCCGCTTCGCTGAAAGCCACACCGGCCGTCAGGGCATTGTCGGTGAACGTCCCGTTGCCGTTGTTGCGGTAAAGCTTGTTGGGCTGCGTGTCGTTCGCCACAAACACATCGGGCCAGCCGTCATTGTCGTAGTCGATGATCGCTACGCCGAGCGATTTGCCGGTGGGATCATAGAGTCCGGCGCGCTCGGTGACGTTGTCAAACGTGTTGTCGCCCCGGTTGCGATAGAGCGTCGAGCTTTGGCCTTTGTACGACTCTGGCGTGCAGTAAGACTTGTTCTTGCCATCAAGCAGGCAGGTCAGGTCGTTCTCGATCGACCACTCGACGTAATTGCAGACGAACAAGTCGAGCTTGCCATCCTTATCGTAGTCGAACCAGGCTGCGCTTGTTGAAAAGCCGGGGTCGCCGACACCGGCCTTCGCGGTCAAGTCCCGGAATTTTCCGTTGCCCAGGTTGCGAAACAAATGATTTGGACCGAGACCGGTGACATAGATGTCCTCGAAGCCATCGTTGTCATAATCGGCGATCGCGCATCCCAGTCCGTACATTTCAACAGCCAACCCCGCTTCCTTTGTGACGTCAGTGAAAGCGCCGTTCTGGTTGTGATAGAGCGCGGGATAGGACTTCGGCCCGGCGTGCCCTGGCCAGTTCATCGAGTTGATGAACAGGATGTCCTGCCAACCGTCGTTGTCGTAGTCCAGGAACGCGACACCCGATCCAAGCGTCTCGGGTAGATACTTCTTGCCAAAAGCTCCGTTGTTGTGCTTGAAGTGAATCCCTGCCAGCGCAGTCACGTCGTTGAACTTGATTGGCCCGGAAGGACGGGCGGCTTCCGGGGACGCCTCGGTCGGAGGCGTGGCCTGCTCAGCCGGCGGCGGCGTCGCGGAGGAACCAGTCTCAGTGGGCGAACTATTCCGGCAACCCAGCAGTGATATCGACAGGAGAATAAAGAGGAACGGAAGAAATCTTTGCATCACTTGACCTTATCTGCAGGGACGAGCCACGCCCCAGGGAGTTTGGACATTTGCAACTAAAACCTTCGGAGCGGAGTTTGTAGTACCGCCTTTAGGCGGAATGTCTCGAATACTGGAGATTCCGCCTAAAGGCGGTACTACGAACTTCTGAGCCCTGCCCCTACCAATCAGCGTGCCTGCGCATTGATGCGGCTCGATCCTTTGCTCTTGCCTGCAGGGTAAGGCAGGGCACGCGGGTTTGTCAGAGCGGGAGCGTGCTCATGTATCTGTTGACGCTCATTGTTGTCATCGGGATGAAGCTGACGATACGGCCCTGTAATGAACTGAGCAGACTCATCAGCTTTGAATCGCTTGTAGAGAGTCTGCTCTCGAGCGGCCATTTCTGAGTTGCCCAGCCCTTGATAGCACAGCATGAGATTATAATGCGCCTGCAAATCCTCAGGATCGATCTTGAGGACCTTTTGAAACTCACCGATGGCTTCCTGGTACTGCCTCTTCAAAAAGAGCACTCGCCCGATCTGATTGACGACCACACGATCGCGTGGGTAAAGACCTGCGGCCGTGCGCAGATGTTCGAGCGCTTCATCGTAGCGGCCCAGAGTCTTGAGCGCGATGCCCAGGAAGAAATGGGTCTTGGCAAGGCGGGGATCGACCTCGAGCGCTTTGCGCAGGAATTGCTCGGCGCCGTCGACGTTGCCTTCCTGGATCCGCCCTCTGGCCACATTCACCCAGCCGTCGGCGTAACCAGGGTCCATCTCGGTGACTTTGAGGAACGCGGCTTCGGCTCCCTTGAGGTCACCCTGCAGTAACAAACCGATGCCGTAATCGTTCCACCGCTCCCGCACGGCTTTGGCCAGATAAGGCTTCGTCTTGGGCAGCGGCGCGTCGCGCGGGATGACGTCGAGCGAAGTCTCCTGATATGCCATGACCGTGATCGGAATGTCAGGGATCGCCTTGATCTTCCCAGAGACCTTCGAAGTGTCACCTGTGAACACCCACCGCCCGTCGTCGTGAGAGGGCGTCACAGAATACTCCTTCTGTTCCGGGTCGCGTACTCCGGCGAATGCCCATTGCGTGTTCCACCAGGCAAACTTCCGGTAGTTGACCTTGGCTCTGAGATAGATCCGGTCACCGCAGTTCTCCGGGATGCTCAGCCGGTAATGAATCGTGTCGGCCGCGCCGGGCGGGATGAGGCGGACGTAAGCGACCGATCGCGTCATCCACGCGTTGCGCTTATTAATCGGGTTGCCGTGCCCGTCAAGCTGAAGGCTTCGATAGAAGTGGGCTCCCGACTCAACGGGGCCGCGACCGTTCAGCTCAACCTCACCGCTGTGAAGAATCTTCTGACCCTTCTCGTCGACCGCTTCAAGCTCGATCCAGACATCGAAGGCATCCACGGTTCCGCCCGGAAAGAAGTGCCCGACCTTTCTTGTGCGCACGACGACTTCCACTCTCACTGACTCACCCCGACGAACGGTCGCATCAACTTTACCGAGCGGTCCAATAACTTCGACAGGCG